>CACYDQ010000001.1 GCA_902773215.1 uncultured Spirochaetaceae bacterium
CAGCTCATTCTCCACAAATTTCAGTATAGACTGCACCAAACCGACCGTAGTCGTCCAGTTGTCAAGGGCATCCATATTGAATGACTCATTTACGGAAGATAAATTGAGCACGTCATCATCTCCTATGGTTTCCAGCTGATTGACCTGTTGTTTTTTTTTCTTGGGCATACGACACACAACCTTTTTTCGTTACCCAAATTTTCGGCAGATATCGAAAATTCAAACAGCCTTTTACAGCTTGGAAACCAGCACCAAGTTGCGCTCATGGTCTTCCAGGAACGGAACGGAGAGGCTGATTTTCTGGTAGGAGGGAACGAGGTCTTTGACGGCATCCATCTCGGCGGCAATCTTCTCTGCCCGCGCCTTATATGCGGCAAGGTATCCGCCTTTCCTGACGAGCGAGAGCAATGTCTTTGTAGTCTTGTGATCGAATGGATGAAAGGCCCGGAACAGGGCGATGTCAAAGCTCTCCGGCGAAACTTTCTCCGCCTGCAGTGTCAGTATGCGGACATTCTGCAGGGACAGGGCCGTACGGACGCTTTCCAAAAAGGCTGCCCTCTTTTCCATCCGCTCGACAAGAGTGAAGGGGTAGCCTTCCATCATAACCGCGAGGGGAATGCCGGGGCAGCCTCCGCCGCTGCCTATGTCCGCAAGTGACGGGGATGTGCCGGCAGAAGACATTCTTTCCGCCAGCTTCCGAATATGCTCAAGCGGGGCAAGGCTGTCGAGCAGGTGGCTGACAGCCATCTCATCCTCGTCCTTGGCCTTCATAAGGTTGTAGCCCTTGTTGAATTCCAGGACCATGCGGGCATAGAGGCGGAGCTTGTCAAGCTGCTCCCCTGAGACGGGAAGGCCCAGCCGTTCCAGACCTTCAGAAAGCTTGTCGCTCACGTGCCGCCCTACTCGCCTAGATCTATCAGAAGCTCAAGCCGCCAGTCGGGATCCTCAGTCCGCATGGAGACGAGGTTGCCCGTACGGGAAGCCATCATGTTGCGCCGCTGGGAAAGCTGATAGACGAATGAGTTGGGGTTATAGCTGTCCTGGGTCACCGCGGTGGCGGCATCATACTCGCAGACGGCCGTGGAGTCGGGCTTGGTCTTGAACAGAATGTGGAAGGTCTCGCTCCGTGTTTTTCCGTCGCTCATATACCGCCTGTCTCCCGTTACGAGGAAGGTTCCGTTGTCCTGTACGTCGGAAATGTAAACCGTCCGGCAGGTACGGAGGACGTTGTAACCGTTGACCGCAAAGCGCAGGAGACGGGATTTGTTCCTGACGGCAGGACTGGAACTTTCCACAGCAGAAGCGGAAGAGGCGGAGCTGTCAGCGGGAAGCTCTTTTTCATCAGAGACCAAGATTGCAGTTGACTCCGTGCGGGAGCTCTCGCCTTTCTCCTTTATTTCCTCCATTTTCTCCAGGACACGGTTCAGCAGGCGGTTGGTCTCCTCCGTCCTGTCGGCCAGCGTCGATGCGGAGCCGGCACGGGAGTACAGGGTAGAGCCATAGCCCTCAGAAAGGATGCCGGAAAGCCCGCCGAGAAGCCCAAGCGAGTCCATCGTCTCCAAGTCGCGGGCGGACACGCTGCTCGCCAGCGTCCGGGACATGTTTTTTGCGGAAGATGCCGCTCCGCTGGAGGAACTCTTTGTCTGGCCGGACGAAGCCGCGGAGGAGCCGGACGACGTGCCGCTCCCTGACGCAGGGCTGGCCTCTCCCTTTCCAGACATAAAGGGGCTGGGGACACCGGACGGAGTATAGAAGCCCGTCCCCAAAGACGGCGACTCGATGGTCGGCATGGACAAATCCCACAAGCCGCCGTCCGCACAGGCGGCGGAAGCAAGCAGGACAGACAGAGCACAAACAGACAGGTATTTACAAGCTCGCAAGACTTTCCTCCACATATTCAAGCCGGGCAGTAAGCTCGCTGATTGTCCTCGTAAGGCGGGCCCGCTCTTTCTCGAGCTTCTCCTTGGGGTCAATCTCCTTGGACTTCTGCCTCATCATAGCGATAACGGAATCGGGGCTTTTCCCCGACTTGATTGCGGCCGTCACTTTGGCACGCTCATCGGCCTTATGAGTGCCGGCGACAATCTTCATGTTCTCAAAGCCCATATCCGCGTCCGCATCCGTGAGGGTGCTGACCCGCTGCATGGACTTCGCGGTGTTCCGGGGAAGCTGCAGGACGCGGTCCACATAATCCTCGTAACGGATGTTCGCCTGCTCGCACAGCTCCTGTGCCTTGACAAGCGCCCGGCCGAACTCTATCATCAGGTGGCCGTTCCGGGCTATGTACTTCTCGCGGATTTCCTTGGTCAATGCCTCCAGCTCGGGGGACTCGGAAATGCTTATGCTGTAATAGCCTTTCTGTTCGGCAATCTCGAGGAGGGCACTGAACCTGGCCCAGAAAGAGCGGGTGTGAACCCTCGCCCCGTGCGGAGGCTCCCTGCCCCCGTTCGCCTCAATCTGCTCCTCGTTTATCAGGTGATGGGTGTACTCGTGG
>CACYDQ010000002.1 GCA_902773215.1 uncultured Spirochaetaceae bacterium
GGTGCGACAAGCCTCCGCCTTGACGTGTTCAGCCAGAACCCCTTCTCGCTCAGGCTCTATGAGCATGCGGGCTACCGGAAGACGGGCGAGGCCCAGTGGCGCAAGGGCCTGTTCTATCTGATGGAAAAAGTGCTGGGGAGCTGCTGAATTCGATGATATACATTCGCACGGCGAAAAAAGATGATGCTCCTGCGCTTGAGGCGCTGTACACGGAGCTGGAAAAGGATGCCGTTTTCTATCAGCCGGAGCACTTTGTTTTGAGCAAGGCTGGCGAGCGGACCCGGCAGATGGAAGGCCTGTGGAACAGCGACACGCAGCGGATGTTCGTTGCGGAAGATGACGGCGAGCTGATAGGTTTTGCCCATGTTCTTTTTTGCAAGGCAAAATCCATTTCCTGCCTCAAAGCCCAGGACAATATCTACCTGCAGGATTTGCTCGTCACGGAACGATACCGGAACCAGGGTACAGGGACGATGCTCCTGAACGCCGCCAAGCAATACGGCAGGGAGATGGGGGCGGATTTTTTCCGCACGCAGGTGTTCCCGATGAACAAAGACGGCCTGCGTTTTTATGAGCGCAACGGATTCTTGCAAAAGATGATTACGATAGAATGCCCACTCTGATGAAGCGGGAAGGAGCGGTATATGATGAACAAAATACAATTCGGCATGCCGACACTTATCGAAAACAAGACGCTGGAGGACAACGTTGCCCTGTGCGCACGGCTCGGCCTCCGCTTTCTTGAGCTGAATATGAACTTTCCCGAATACCAGGCGGACAGGCTTGAGGAGACGGACTGCCTCATTCAGGCCGCGGAGAAGCACGGGCTGTACTACACGATACATTTGGACGAGAACCTCAATATCGCGGATTTCAACGCGCTCGTGACGGACGCATACCTTGAGACGGTCAGAAGGACGATTGCGGTCTTGAAGACGCTCGTCTACCTGCGGGACACATACGGGGACAAGAGCCAGCCGCTCACGGTGAACATGCACATGAACCACGGCATTTTTATCACGCTGCCAGACAGGAAAGTGCAGATGTATGAGCGCGACTTCGACAATTACATGGCCTCTTTCAAAGCGTTCCGCCAGAAATGCGAGGAGTGGATTGGGGACGCGGACGTGCGGGTCGTCGTGGAGAACACGGACGGCTTCAGGGACTATGAGAAGAAGGCAATCGAATACCTGCTCGAAAGCCCCTGCTTCGGCCTGACCTGGGACATCGGGCATTCCAAGGCGGTCGGGGAAACAGACGTACCTTTTATCATGGCGCATACGGACAAGCTCTGCCACTTCCACATCCACGACGGAACAGAAAATCCGCCCAAGAACCACCTTGCACTTGGCGACGGCGAGATTGACCTTGCAGCCCGGCTGAATCTGGCGGAAAAGCGGAACGCACGCTGCGTGCTGGAAACAAAGACGATTGCCGCGCTGGAGAAGTCCGTCGCGTATCTAAAAAGCATGTCGATGCAAAAGTAACCGGTTGTACAGCCGGCTCAAAACTCGTTGGATAGGAGCGTATGGTATGAAAAGCAACAATGCAGACGTGTATCTGTTCGGGCAGGTGCTCGGGACACATTCCTTCCTGCTGAGGGACGGCTTTCTGAAGCCCGATGAGTATGCAGAAATCAAGGACCAGTATTTCCTGCCCGGCGGAGAGACAGGGACGGCGGCGACGGTGCTGGACTCGCTCGGCGTTTCCGTACGGATGGACGGAACTTGGATCGGGACGGAAGTCGCCCCCATGCTCAAAGCTTTCTATGCGGGCAAGAAGGTGGATTTGTCTTCCCTGCACTTCATGGAAGACGATGCGGGTGTCATGGATTACGTCGTCATCGCGGGCCTTGTCCGCTCCCCGATGGGGAGGTTCCAGACCCTGTTCGCATCTGGCAAACGCTGGTGGAGCATTCCGAAAGAGGAGGACATCGCTGGCTGCAAGGTATGCGCGATTGACCCCTTCTTTATGGAAGAAAGCCTGCTCGCCGCGGACTTGTGCCGGAAGCATAAGATACCCTACGTGACGATTGACAGCCCGCACGACTCGCCCCTGCATAAAAATGCCGCGGTCAACGTCGTCTCAAAAGAATGTACCGGCGAACATTACAAGGGTATGTCCGCCGAAGAGATTATGAAGCTGATGCAGCAGGAGACGGACGGGCTTACGATTATAACCCAGGGCGGGGGCGAGATGCTCTATGCGCGAAAGGGTGAGGAAATCCACCACATGCAGCCTTTCTCCGTGCAGGTCAAAAGCACCTTGGGCGCGGGCGATACCTTCAAGGCGGGCTGCGTATACGGACTTTTGCGAGGGCTGAGCGACGAGGAGCTGGTCCGCTTTGCCAGCGCGTGCTCCGCGATTGCGATTTCCCGCTTCCCCCTCCCGCTGAACCCGCCGCGCCTTGATGAGGTGCTCGCGTTGATTCAAGGTGTGCAAGGCTCAAGACGTAGCGGCGAGTGCAGGGGGCAGTGATGAGACTGGGTATACGGAAGATGAGCCTGCTGCTTCTGCTGATACTTGTCCTGCTCCTTGCGGGAACTGTCTTCCTTTTTTTCCCGCCAAGTTCCGGGAAGCTACCAGAGATAGAAGGGGCAAAAGCCGTTTCGGAGAAAACAATGGTACAGGCTGACGGCGGGAGCCTCGGCGCAATCATTCTTTCCAAAGACAGCGGAAATCCCGTCCTGCTCGTGTGCGGGGGCGGGCCGGGCATACCGCAGTACCTGATGGAGTCGATGTTCGGCTCCCCCTTGACCGATGTGTTTACCGTCTGCTACTGGGATTACCGGGGAACCGGCTTGTCCTACCGGGATGGCATCTCCGCAGACGAAATGACGAGCGACAGGTTTATTGCTGACGCCCTTTGCATGACGGACTACCTTGCGGGCAGGTTCGGCAAAAACAAGATATACATCATGGGGCATTCCTTCGGAACCTACATTGCGCTCAAGACCGCACAGCTGCATCCCGAAAGATACGTCTGCTATATCGCGATGGCGCAGATTGTCAATCAGGCGGAATCTGAAAAGATTGCATTCGACTACATGAAAGGCGAATATGAGAAATCCGGGAA
>CACYDQ010000003.1 GCA_902773215.1 uncultured Spirochaetaceae bacterium
CGAGATAAAGAAGATGGGGGTCAAGATAGCCATAGACGACTTCGGCACGGGCTACTCGTCGCTGAGCTACCTGAACAAGTTCCCCGCCAACCTGCTCAAGGTGGACAAGTCCTTCATCGACAAGATGAACTCCAGCGACTCGTCCAAGCAGTACGTCGCGGCAATCATCTCCATCGGCCACATCATGGGCTTCGACGTCATAGCCGAGGGAATCGAGGAGGAGGCCCAGCTTGAGACCCTCCGCGAGATAGGATGCGACTTCATCCAGGGCTACCTCTGGGGCCGCCCCCTTCCCAAGGAGGATGCGGAGAAGCTCGTCTGGGCTGCGGTGGGGAAGTAAACGCCTTTGCACTGGCTCACGAGAGCCTCATTGGCGCATTATGCGCCGTTGTGGCTCTCGCAGGTTAATTTTGAAACTGCCGCAACTGATCCGGGAGGGCTGGAATGAATCACGCGGAATATCTGACGCGCATCGAGGACACGATACGCAACGGCACGTACAAGGACGACTGGGCATCCCTGTCGGGGCACAGGACACCGGAATGGTATTACGGGGCCAAGCTCGGGATTTTCATACACTGGGGCGTGTACAGCGTGCCCGCCTACTCATGCGAATGGTATCCCCGCCTCATGTATGACCCCAGCCACCACGAGTATGAACACCACCGGAAGACATACGGCAGCCAGAAGGAATTCGGCTACAAGGATTTCATACCCATGTTCAGGGGCGAGAAATTCAACGCGGCCGAATGGGCGGATCTTTTCAGGCGGGCGGGCGCGAAATACGTCATGCCGGTGTGCGAGCACCATGACGGCTTCGCCATGTACGACACGGAGTTCAACCGCTGGAACGCCGCCAAAATGGGGCCGTGCCGGGATGTGGCGGGGGAGCTCAAGAAGGCCTGCGAGGAGAGGGGGCTTGCCTTCTGCGCGTCCTCGCACCGGGCGGAGCATTTCTTTTTCATGAACATGGGGCGTGCGGCCGAGAGCGACGTGACCGATGAAGCCTACCGGGATTTCTACGGCCCGGCTTACCTCTGCCCCGAGCTGTCGGGCGACGAGGTATACCGCTCTACCGCTGACGCATTCTCTCCGGCGCAGCCGACGGCGGAATGGATGGAAGACTGGCTTGTGCGGACCTGCGAGCTCATTGACAAATACCGGCCCTCCATACTCTACTTTGACTGGTGGATTCACAGCGTTGCGTTCAAGCCCTACCTCAAGAAGCTCTGCGCCTACTACTACAACCGTGCGGAGGAGTGGGGCAGGGAGGTTACGATAAACTATAAGCATGAGGCATTCCCTCCGACCGTCGCTACGTTCGACGTGGAGCGGGGTGCGCTGACCGGCATCTCGCCCGTTCCCTGGCAGACCGATACCGCAATCGGCAAACGCTCCTGGGGCTACACCACGGACAACGAGTTCAAGCAGGCGCGGCAGATTATCTCGGACCTTGTGGACATCGTGAGCAAGAACGGCATGCTGCTCCTGAACGTCGGGCCCCGGGCGGACGGCACGATTACCGAAGAGGAGACCGCCGTGCTGGAGGAGCTTGGCGACTGGATGGCCGTCAACGGGGAGGGGATATACGGAACAGTGCCGTGGCGGAAGTTCGGCGAGGGCGGCGTGAATAACGTCGAGGGCTTTTTCCAGGACAATGAGGAAAAGCCCTTTACCCCGGAGGACTACCGCTTTACCTACAAGCAGGGCTACCTGTACGCCTTCTGCATGAGGCCGGAGACCGACCGCTTCACGATACGCTCGCTCGCGATGCGGGGCGACCACGACTTCATGACGGGCCGCGTGGAAGTGCTCGGTGGCTATACTGTTGTCTCTACGGAACGTAGCGGGCAGGGGCTTACCGTCGTGCTGGATAAGAAGCCCTCGTCCGACAAGCCTGTGTGCTTTAAGATAGAGATAGGGTAGGCCGGCCTCGTATTTGTTACTTTCCTTCCCGGGTCAGGTCGCGCACCCACTTGTAGCGGTAGAAGTGACCCATGACCCAGGGTATCTTGCCCACCTCGTCCAGGCAGGTGCAGGCGAAGACGGCGGGCGCGCTCCAGTGGAAGACGAACGCGCCGAGCAGGGCGACGGGAACGGCGATGCCCCACATGCATACGGCCAGGCTGTACATGTCGAAAAGCGTGTCGCCGCCGCCGTCGAAGATGCCGTTTATGATTATCGTGTTGACGCAGCGGCCAATCATGTAGAAGGCGAGTATCACCATCATCGCGATGAGGTCTTTCCGTGCCGCGTCCGTCAGCGACATGAAGGAGACGACGGGCTTGGTGAGGAGCAGTATCAGCACCGTGACGGAAAGTCCGATGATGTAGGAAAGCTTCATCAGCCTGATTCCCCAGAGCTTGCCCTTGTCAAGGTTCCCCGCCCCCAGCTCGTTCCCCACCATAATCCCGGCTGCGGCGGAGACCCCGTTGGCGGCGCAGCAGGTCAGGTCGCGGATGACGGCGGCGACGGAGTTTGCGGCGGCGGCATCCTGCCCCAGGTGCCCGAGTATCGCGGTGTATGACGTGAAGCCTATACCCCAGAGGAGGAAGGCCCCGAGCATGGGGAGGGCAATCTTTGCGAAATCGCGCGACAAATCAGCGTCATGGAAGAAAATCCGCCGGTAATCCGGCGTCAGGAAGCCTTTCTGGAAAGAGGAGGCGAGCGACCAGGCGAATTCAATCAGGCGGGCGAGCAGGGTCGCGAGCGCGGCACCACGCACGCCCATCGGGGGAAGCCCGAAGAGGCCGAAGATGAACACGGCGTTCAGGACAATGTTTATGACGACGGTGCTGCTGCTTATCCATGCGACCCGGCTCACGTGGTCGGTGACTTTCATCGTCGTCTGGTAGCACTGGGAAAGGCCGGTGAACAGATATGAGAGGCCGGCGACCCGCAGGTACCGGCAGCCTATCTCCGACAAGGTCGCGTCGTTCGTAAAGAACGCCATCAGGATTTCCGGGCAGAAGAGGCAGGCCAGGCAGAACGCGAGCGAAATCAGGGCAACCAGGCGGAC
>CACYDQ010000004.1 GCA_902773215.1 uncultured Spirochaetaceae bacterium
GCTCGAACGAGTCCCAGTCCTCAATGTCGTCGGCAGTCGTCGCGTCCGTCACGTGGATGGATTCATCGTCAAACACGTCCTGAAACACCGTATTCAGCCGCGTGTATATCTCTTCCCTTGTCATGCTCAGTTTGCTCCTGTTACCTGTATGTGTTTGTTCCGATTTTCGTAGCCAGCGGTCTCAAGCAGGCAGACGGAATTCCCGTCCGCATCCTCTGAGACTTTCTGGAAGCCCATCGTCGTGTAGAAATCTTTTACCATCTTGTTCTTGGCGGTGGGGTAGTAGTAGCCCAAGACCTTCCTGATGCCGCGCTTCTTGCATTCGGCTACAAGGGAGTCCAGCATCGCGTCCTCCATGCCCCGGCGCAGGACCCGGCAGCTCATCAGCCAAAGGTCGATGTGGAATTCTTCCCCGCCCGCATCGGGGCTGTCCTTCTGTCCCCGGTGGCCGAACACGACCGAAACCACGCCGTTGTCCCCGAACTTGTCCGCAAGCTTTCCGTAGAGGGTAATATAAGAGGAATCCGCCGCGACGGCCTCTAAGTCCGCCTGAGAGCAGCGTCGTGTCGTCAGGTTGAACTGGTTGCTCTTGTTCGTCAGCTGGGCAATGCGGGACATGTAGAGGGGGGCGAAGGGGGCTATCTCTCCCTGCATCTCCAGGCTGTCCAGGTAAGAGCCGTAGTCGGCAAAGCTCGCCTCGCTCTTCTTGCGCTCGGCATTCGCCCGGTACATCTCGTTGCGTTTGAGGTCGTCGGCGGAAAAGGCAGTGAGCTCAAAGTAGCCTGCCCTGTCCAGCGTGCTTATGTAATGCTCAGGCTCCGGCATCTCGGGGACCGCCGCCCCCGGCACCCCCTGCCTGACAATCTCGCGCTCCGCCGGGTTGTCGTCCACGAACACGATTGCGTCCGCGCCGATGTTCAGGTCATCCGCTATGGAAAGCAGGTTCCTGTCCTTGCTCTCCCAGTTGGCCTTTATGTCTATGAAATCATCTTTCTTGAGTATGCTGTCCGGCCGGGCAAGGCCTGAGAGCGCGTTCTCCTCGTCGTTCTTGGAGTTCACCGTCAGGAGCACGCCGATGTCCTTCTGCGATTTGATGTAGGACTGGAACTCGCTGTAGAGCTGGGCGACCGGGGTTTCCTGGCCTATCTCTATGTTGTCCGCCCCGTCGTCGCCGACAATGCCGCCCCAGAGGGTGTTGTCCAGGTCGAGCGCGAGGGCTTTCTTGTTCTTGCCGTATATCGACTTGATGATGTTCGCAAGGTTATAGGCGAACGCGGGAATCGCGGGCACGGCGAGGATGTACTTGTACATGTGGTAGTAGAAGGGGTTTGCCCATTGCTCAAGCCCGTAGTCCGCGGCGAGGTAGTTGATGTCGTGTATGTAGAAGTTCTCGTGGCTGTCCGCCCAGCCGGCGAGCTTCTCGTTGAGCCGGGCAGTGAAGCGGACGCGGCCTCGCCAGTCCCATGCGTCCCGGTTGCCCATGAGCCTCCATGCGGGCAGCTCGAAGTTGTTCTGTATGACCGGGCAGGCATAGACCGCCGAAATCTTCTCCCAGAGCTGCCGGTAGCGGGCAAAGCAGGATTCAAGCTTCGCGCCCACATCCTCCCGGCTGTCGCTGACGGCGGGCCAGTCAGTGATATTCCTGCTGCTCGTGTGGATGAAGATGATGTCGGGCTTGAAGGCGAGCAGTTCCGGGCTGTCGAACATCGCGTCGTTCCAGCCCTGGGCGTACTCGGATTCGTAAAACGCTGGTTCTATCCCGTAGTTGAGCAGGAAGAGCTCCAGCACGTCCTTGATGTCATGGGTCGTGGACATGCCGAGGACGGCTATCCGCTTCTGGAGCCTCTTGCCGTCCTCCGCGAGCAGCCTCCGGCGCAGCTTCTTCTTGTTCGTCAGTATATAAGCAGAATCAAATGGATATTCCAGCTCCCTCAAGGCCCCAATCTCCTGTTTTTCTCCTATTCTAGTGGGTAACAAAAAAAATGTAAAGCTTTTTTATGATGGACACCGTATGGAGCTGGGTGGGGGACACCCAGCGGAAATACGGTTCCTATTAATCAGGATGCATTCCTACAAACTTTCACAGCGCCGTGTAGATGATGTTCTTTATCTTGCGGGCGACCGGGGACAGACCGGTGTCCACCCGCTGCATCATCAGGACGGCGGCAAGCTCGTTGGCCTGGTCCACCATCATGAAGGTACCGAGCCAGCCGTCCCAGCCGAACTCGCCCCGTTCGCTTATCGTCAGGCTCCGGCCCGGTTCCTTCATCACCCGCATCAGGTTGGCGTAGCTGTAGCCCGGCAAGTGGGGCTGCGTGATGTCGAATGCCTTCTGCTGCCTCCGGTCCAGGCAGCCCGAACCGATGAAGTCCGCCGCCCGCCCGGAGAGAATCCTTGCCCCGCCGTAGCTGCCGTGCCCGAGCAGCATCAGGCAGAAGTTCATGTAGTCGTCCACCGTGGAGGCAAGGCCCGCACCCCCGGACTCGAAGCGGGGCGGCCTCGCCATCTTGTTGGAGATGCCCAGCCGGTTCTCCGTGAACAGTGCGCAGCCTTTTTTCTTATTGGAGCAGTCGTAGACCTTGGCGAGCCGGGCCTGCTTGTCCTGGGGAACGTAAAAAGCCGTGTCCTTCATGCCGAGGGGGGCGAACACCCGCTTTTGCAGGAATTCCGAGAACTTCATGCCGGAGGCCTTCTCTATGACCGCCCCCATCACGTCGGCGGAAAGCCCGTATTCCCAGCTGCTCCCCGGGATGAAGTCGAGCGGCACGAAGCC
>CACYDQ010000005.1 GCA_902773215.1 uncultured Spirochaetaceae bacterium
CTTCCTCCAGACCTTTTTATTGCTCCTATTATATCATATCATCCGGGCTTCCTCAACAAAAAAAGCCCGGTGCCCCCTACACAAGCCCATACTTCTCGAACGCCCGGGCAAGCCCGTCCTCGCGGACAGTGCCGGTCACGTAGTCGGCGGCGGCCTTGGCCTCATCCGTGCCGTTGCCCATCGCGACCCCGGTCCCGCAGTAGCTCAGCATGTCCGCGTCCCCGCCGGTATCCCCGAAGGCGTAGCTGTCCTCGACCTTCACGCCGTAGCGTTCCAGCATGAAGCGGCAGCCCTTCGCCTTGCTCGCCCCCAGTTTGGTAATCTCCGCCATCTCGTTGGGCCTGCCCGTCCGCGTCCAGCCCGCAATCTGGAGCCGGTCCCCGAAGAGATCCTTCAGCTCCTCGTACTTGCCGTCCCGGTTGACAAGGTTTATCTTCGCGATTCCCTCGTAAACGAGCGGGCAGACCCTGAACAGGCCGGGGAAGGAGCGTTCCAGCCGGTCAGCCGCCTCCTGCCCCAGGGAAGCCTGCGTCTCCGAGAAAAAATAGGGATTCGTAAAGACATCGTCCCTGCCCTCAAGGAAGTAGCCCAGCTTGAACCGGTCCAACCAGAGGCAGACTTCCCGGGTCAGGGCCGCGTCCATGAACTCGCAGTGCAGCTCCACGCCGTCTTCTTCTATATATAAGCCGTTCGAGCAGATGTAGCCGTCAAATCCGACGCTGCTGATGTTCGGCGTTATCTCCGCCTTGGGCCTTCCGGTGTTGACGAAGACCTTGTTGCCCTTCGCCCGGGCCCGCTGCACCGCCTGAACCGCGGACGGGGGGATGTAGCCCCCGAAATCCAGGAAAGTGCCGTCTATGTCCGTAAAGATAATCTTCATGCGGGCAGTATAGCATAAAATCTCTTTTTAAGCTATCATAGGCGCATCATGGAAAACGCTAAGAGAACTGTGACCTGCGGCGATTTGAAGGCCGCCGATGTCGGTAAAAAGGTTGTTTTGAACGGCTGGGTTCACCGCACGAGGGAACTCGGCGGCTTGACTTTCATACTGCTCCGTGACCGCTACGGAATAACGCAGGTCGTCGTGGGCGACAAGGCCCCGCCCGCCGTTAAGGAGACTGCGGCCTCGCTCAAAAGCGAGTATTGTATTGCAGTGGCAGGAAGTGTGGCTGCCCGCCAGCAGAAGGACATTAACCCCGATATGGCGACCGGCGAGATCGAGGTCGAAGCAGAAGAGATTGAGATTTTCACCAAAAGCGATGCCCTCCCCTTTGCAATTGACGAGGTACGGCAGAAAGACGGCAGCATCGTCCTCCCGAATGAAGACCTTCGCCTGAAATACCGCTATCTTGACCTGCGTCGTGCTCCGATGCAGCACAACATCATCCTGCGCTCCAAGGTTGCATTCGCGACGCGCGAATACCTGACCGGCAAGGGCTTTCTTGAGATAGAGACCCCGACCTTCATTAAGTCTACCCCCGAAGGGGCACGGGACTATCTGGTTCCCTCCCGCGTCCACCCCGGCAAGTTCTACTCCCTGCCCCAGAGCCCCCAGCTCTACAAGCAGCTGTTGATGGTCTCGGGATTTGACAAGTACTTCCAGATTGCCCGCTGCTACCGCGACGAGGACGCTCGCGGCGACCGGCAGCCTGAGTTTACCCAGATCGATATGGAGCTGTCCTTCACGAACCGCGAGGAGGTTCTGGAGGTAACAGAAGGCATGATGGGCCATATCTTCCAGAAAACGATGGGCTATACCCTGCCCGCTCACTTTGACCGCCTGAGCTGGGACGACGCGTTCGACTTCTACGGGACGGACAAGCCCGACCTCCGCTTTGGCCTCAAGATGCAGGACGCGGCCTTCATGGCGGGTCTTTCCGATTTCAATGCCTTCAAGGCAGGGGCTGCGGCCGCAGGAAAGGACATTGAGCGGCACAAGCGGAGCGGCCTCAAGGCCCTCGTCGTCAAGAACGTCGCCGACAAGTACAGCCGCAAGAAGGTGGAGGAGCTGGAGGCGGTCGCCAAGACCTACAAGGCAAAGGGCCTCGCATGGATGAAGGTCGATGCCGAAGGCAAGTTCGAGGGCGGAATCTCCAAGTTCTTTGCCGGGCACGAGGCGGAAATCTGCGAGAAGCTGTCCGCGGAGAAGAACGACCTTCTGCTCTTCGTCTCCGACGAGAAGTGGCAGGTCGCCTGTACCGCGCTCGGTGCCGTCCGCAAGCAGCTGGGCAAGGACCTGAACCTGTATGACCCCAAGGACGAGTTCCACTTCGTCTGGATCATCGACTTCCCCTACTTCGCCTGGAACGAGGACGAGAACAAGTGGGAAACCGAGCACCACATGTTCACCCTGCCCCAGAAGAAGTACTGGCCCACGCTGGAAAGCGACCCCGGTGCGGTCAAGGGCGACCTCTACGACCTGGTCCTGAACGGCTACGAGCTTGCTTCGGGCAGCATGAGGATCAACGACCCCGACCTGCAGCAGCGGGTCTTCAAGATCGTCGGCTACAGCCAGGAGCGGGCGCAGAAGGCGTTCGGCTTCCTCGTGCAGGCATTCAAGTTCGGCGCCCCGCCCCACGGCGGCATCGCACCGGGACTTGACCGCCTGGTCATGCTGATGTGCCACGAGGAGTCAATCCACGAGGTCATCGCATTCCCCAAGAACAACGTCGCCCTCTCACCGATGGACGAGTGCCCCTCCGAAGTGGATGAAGCCCAGCTCAAGGAACTGCACATCGTCTGCACGGAAAAGGAAGAGTAAAAAACATACACGGACACAAAAACTCCCCGGACTGGTTTTCTGGCGATAACCAGTCCGGTTCCCTAACGGTTCATCTCGGACTGAGCACCTCTTGCATGATGGCCTTCGATGATGGAGCTGATCTCATTGAAATCTGACAGGGGCAGGTCACCGAAAATCGTGTTCTTGGTGGCGCATGTCGCGTTCCCGAATTCCATGGCTTTCTGCGGGTCGCCGTATTTAAGCAGGCCGAAAAGAACTCCGGCACAGTAGGCATCGCCGCTGCCAATCCTGTCCACGACGTCTATGTCCTTATAAGGATCTTCCGTGTAGAACTTGTCCTCGTCCTTTGCGTATAAGAGCGAGGTGAAAGAGTGCACTTTGGGGCTGCTGACTTCCCGCATGGAGGATGCGATGTATCTGATGTTGGGAAAGTCCTTGCAGAATTCCCGGTGCATGTCCTGCAGCGTGCCGGTCTTTTGGAACATCCTCCGGCAGCTTTCCTCTGAAATGAAGAGGATGTCAACAAACGGAAGTATGGACTTTATCGTCGTGCGTGCAGTCTCCTCATCCCAGAGGTTTGCACGGTAGTTCACGTCGAATGCGATTTTTGCCCCGCCAGCCTTGAACTTCCGGATCATCTCAATGGCAAGCTTCCGGGTGTTTTCGTGCAGGGCGAGCGTTATGCCGGACGTGTAGAAGATGCGGGCCTTCGTGTATACGTCATCGGGGATTTCCGATGAGGAAATCCTGGTTATTGAAGAATCCTTCCGGTCATATACGACGGTAGGCTTCCTCGGGTACGCGCCGTTCTCATAGTAGTAGATGCCGACACGGGCGTGCGGCGAGCTGTCGAATATGATGTAGTCATCGCTCACGCTGGAAGCACGGATCCTGTTCTTGATGAAGGTACCCAGCTGGTTTTCCGGCAGGCGGGTGATGATGGCGGTTCTGAGTCCCAGAAGCGAGACGCCGGACGCGACGTTCAGCTCGGCTCCACCCGCGTGCTTTTTGAACGAATCGCTTTTGCTTATCAGTTCGTTCACCGGGGGAGAAAGGCGGAGCATCGCCTCTCCGAAAGTGATCAAATCAAATTCTTTATTCTGTTCCATAATCATGGTGTTCACCTCCGAACGTATGTATATGGCGTTTCAGGACTGTGGCTATTGTCAGTTTGTCCTGAGCAGCGCCTCGAATTTGTCCTCGACCGGCACCGAGTCCTGCACGAAGTAGTCCGGGTAGTCGCTCAAAAGCTGCTGGACCTGGTTTTCCAGCTGGTGCAGGTGGACTTTGATGTATATTTTTTTTTTTTTTGCGCTACCGTCCTGTATGGCGGCAAGTATCTTCTGGTGCTGCAGGACTGTTTCCATCATTATGTCTTTGTTCCAGACCGTTATGGCCCTGATCCTACCGCAATGGTTGCTCGTGCGTTCTATGGTCTGCCAGCTGAGCTGCTGCCCGGTCACTTCGAAAAGATATTCGTGGAAGGCGTTGTCCAGCTTGAAGAGGCTCTCGAAGTCGCAGGCGCTGACCGTGGCGTGCTGTTTCTCAAGGTTCATTTCCAGGTCCGCTATGTTTTTCTTGGATATCA
>CACYDQ010000006.1 GCA_902773215.1 uncultured Spirochaetaceae bacterium
CAAAGAAACAGTTCATCGACGCGGGGGCTCAGGCCTTCATCGTCAAATCGGATTTCCAGAGGGGCAACCTGCTGCAGGCTGTCGAGGAGCTTTTGAATGTCAGATAAGGACGAGATACAGAAACAGAAAATCCTTCTCGCCATATACTCCAAGGCGCAGACGGCATTCCTCAAGAAGAATTTCGAGGAAGCTGGATTCTCGGTCGTGACGGCGAACGACGGCATCCATGCGGTGCAGCAGGCGGCATCCATACACCCCGACTGCGTACTGGTCGGTACCGACCTGCCGGTGATCGACGCATACGCTTTCTCAAGGATTATCAAGAACACGGATTACCTCCAGGACATTGCGGTCGTCATAGGAACACCCGACGACAACGAGAACTTCAGCTTCTGGACAAACAACTGCATGAGCGATGCCTCCTGCCCGCTCAGCACGGCGGGCAGCGGCAACATAATAAAGACGGTGCGGCAGGCAATAGAGAAATGTGCCGGGCTCAAAAAGGGAGGAAAGAAAAGCCTGACATCCTCCGT
Source organism: uncultured Spirochaetaceae bacterium (assembly GCA_902773215.1). Classification (GTDB taxonomy): domain Bacteria; phylum Spirochaetota; class Spirochaetia; order Treponematales; family Treponemataceae; genus Treponema_D. The sequence goes on from CACYDQ010000006.1 coordinate 534, forward strand.
CTCCTTTATCAAGCTGCTCGGCGACGCATACGACAAGGAGCTGTACGGACTGTACGTTACCCGCGAGGCATACAAGATAGAGACCCAGCGTTACGAGCTCAAGTCGCTCGTGCAGGCAATGAAGAAGACGCTCAGGAGCATAATAGACTTCGACGCTTTCTCGCTCATCCTCAAAGGGGAACAGCTGGTCGAGATTTTCCTCTTCTCCGATAAGCTCGGGGCAGAGGAGACGGAGGACTTCAAGCAGATAGCGAGGACGGACTTCGACGCGAGGAGCAAGACAATCGGCGGCAACAACTGGCAGAAGTCCCAGAAGCTGGAGGAAAAGTTCACGCCCCTGCATGAGGGCAAGGACAAGAACCACAAAATACGGAGCTATGAGAAGTTCCCTCTCGGGGACGATGCCGAGGGCGACCGCCCTGCCGATGACGAGCTGGTTTACACCGCCCATCTTGGCCTTTGCAAGGACCGCCTTTCCAACAAGCGGACCAGGGAGAGAATCGGCGAGTTCATCAGCATATACGCGCCCATCATCGCAAAGACCGTGGAGTTCAACCAGATTGCCGAGGCCGAGCGGCGGGTAGAGAAAGCCTTCTCCCGCTTCCTGCCTCCATCGGTCATCAAGGGTATCATTAAGGATGAGAATTCCTTCGGGGAGAGTGCGGGAGAGAAGCGCCAGGTCGCCATACTGATGGCGGACATACGGAACTTTACCGCGATAAGCGAGAAGAACAAGCCGGAGGATGTCATCACATTCCTGAACATGTTCTTCGCCAAGATGGGAAAGATAATCATGGCTCACGGCGGTACGATAGACAAATTCATGGGAGATGCGGTGATGGCCCTCTTCGGTGCGCCGGAGAGCTACATCTATAACGGGAACCGGGCAGCGAACGCCGCGCTCGTGATGAGCCAGGCGGCCAAAGAGATGGATACCAGCATTCTGAATATGGCGGGCAAAGAATTCCGCATAGGCATAGGCATAAACTACGGTACGCCGATTGTCGGAGCCCTTGGTAGCGAGGAGAAGAAGGAGTACACTGTCATAGGCGATGACGTGAACCTCGCCTCGCGCGTGGAAAGCCTGACCAAGCTCTACGGGGCGGACATCATTATCACCGAGAGCGTAAAGAAAGACATAGATGCGGTCAGGGAGGCCGTGAGGGAGAAGGAGCTGCCGGTAACCGAGGAAGGCTCCATCCCCCACCTGATCCGCCACATAGACAACGTGAAGGTCAAGGGTAAGACCCATGCGGTCAGGATATATGAGATAAGCGCGGACCGGAACAAATACTCGGAGAGCTTCCTTGACAACTACCGGAAGGGGCTGAATCAGTACGAGAACGGGAATTTCAAGACGGCGGGGGAGTACTTCACGCTCGCGACCGAGGAGCGGCCCGATGACAAGGCTGCCGGGGAGCTGCTTGAAAGGTGCAGGAAGTTCTTCATCGAAAAGCCGAAGGACTGGGACGGCGCGATTGCGCTTACGAGAAAATGATGGGGGGACAGGAAATATGAAAAAAAACGGATCGTTCAAAAGCCGCATAGCGAGGGCGGGCGTGCTCCCGGACATACTAATGATACTCCTGTCCGCCCTCATGCTCTTCTACTTTTCGGGGATAATCCAGGGCGGGCAGGCAAAGGTCTTTGATGTCGGGGCAGTGGTTGTACTGATTGTATTCGTGAATGCCGTCGTTTTCGCCCCCATCATGGACAGGCTGATGACGACTGACCTTGCAAAGAAGCTGGACTACGAGGCGAGCGGAAAAGCCAGCCCCGACGTACGGATGTCCATAATCAAACAGCTGATGATATACCCCCTTGTATCGGCGTTCGCATTCGGCATCCTGTACGTGGTCGACGAGCTGTTGCTTATCGGCATATTAAAATTCGCCTTCAAGATAGATACCCCGACTCTGGTATTCATTGCCCTGGGCATCTTCCACGCCATCCTCATAGAGGCGATATCACGCTACATCTTCGTCGAGAATATCTGCTCGGACATAACCAAGGAGCTGCTGCAAAAGGAAATCGTCCCGGAGCAGGTACACCAGCAACGCTTCTTCGGCCTGCCCCTCTACGTGCGGGTGTTCTTCCATATAATCTTCCCCTTCGTATCCGGCACTGCGACCCAGATAGGCTTGCAGTACCGGGCCATAATGGGCAAGTACCATCTGGCCCACCTGTCATTCAAGATGGGAATGTTGCTTCTGGTCAGCATGGCGACATACCTCTTCCTGTCAGGCTTCTTCTTCCGCCATATCTACACGACGATACGGCAGTCAATTACCCTGCTTGAGGGACTGAGCTCCGGTTTCCAGCAGAAAGATTCCTACATCCCGACCGACCTGGGCTACGAGCTGGAACTGAACAACTTCCTCATAAACGAGCTTCTGGCATACCTGGAAAGCATTGCGCGGACATTCAGGGAGGCAAGCCAGAACATCCTCGCCTCCACGTCACAGCTGGCGGATGTCGCGGCGAAGAACGACGAGATAACGTCAAACGAGGGGGCCGGAGTGACCGAATGCCTCCACACCATGGAACTGACGAAAGAAAGCTTCAACTCGGTACGGAACCGTGTCGCCAACATAAAGCAGTCCGCCGAGAATACGATGGCCTACGTCGGAAAGAGCAGCGAGCTCCTCACGGAAGAAATCGGGAAGATGACCGAGATTACCGATCTGAACCTGGAGACTATAAGCAAGATAAAGAAGCTCAGCGAGAAAATCGATGCGGTCAAGAAGACCATTGCGACCATCAACGGGCTGGCTGAGCGCAACAAGATGATAGCATTCAACGCAGAGCTCAAGGCGAGCAGCACTGGGGAGACAGGAAAGAACTTCCATATAATTGCGAACGAGCTCCGCCGCCTGGTCTCCACGATAAGCAGCTCCACCCAGGAGATACAGGGCAGCATAAAAGACATACAGGAAACGGCGGATAACCTCATTATCTCCAGCGAAGGTGGTAATAAGAAAATCCGGGAAGGTTCCGCGTCATTCTCCCGGCTGGAGGAAAAATTCAGGGAGCTCTCGGTTTCCAGTACGGTGACCTATGAGAGTGCGGAGGACATGCAGGACAAGATGAAAGAGCAGAGTGAATCCTTCGATCAGATAAGTGAAAGCTTAACACAGATGAGTGAAAGCCTCAATGAGTTTAAGGAGACGACCTACGTGATGACCAGCTCCAGCGCGAAACTCAAGGAGACGGCACAGAAGCTCAACTCGATAAACGCTCTGAGGATTTCGGAGGTGTAAAGATGCAAAAAGCGATGAAAAAACAGAGCTTCGACAAGAAAGTGTTCCTTTCTCTCATCCCCTACACCATCTTTGGTGTGGTATTCGTTCTCCTGTATTCGATGAGCTTCGTCCGCTTTCACAAGAGCGACCTGCTCCCGGCGGCGGGGATGACGGCCCTCTTCGCGGTATTCGGCCAGCTTATCCTGGGGCCGGTATTCCACAAGCTGTCCATCTCCCGGCTTTCGGAGAAGATGGAATACTATGCCTCAGGCCAGATGGACACGAAGGAACGGACTGACCTCATAAAGGAACTGATGCGCTACCCGCTCCATAAGGCCGCCTGGACAGAGCTGATTTTCCTCACCTGCACGATTGGTGTCAGCTTCGCCTTTCATGCCATGACGGATTTCTCACTGCGCTACACCTACCTCTTCCTGATTGTCTCAACCCTCTCCACGTATATAGGATTCATTTTCTCCTTGGACAACACGCAGAAGCTGTGCAGTGCCGAGGCGGAAAAAATAGCAGAGGAAGGTGTTGACACCGAGACTGTGGACAAAGAGCATTTCTTCGGCCTGTCGCTTTTCAGCCTGTTCACGCTGTATGTCTTTATTCCCATGGTGCTGTGCTCGGTGTTCACGCTGCTGGCGGTTATTTTCCTCAAGCAGCCCAGAAAGCTCATTCTCATCTCCATAACGAACATCTTTATCATAAGCAGCATGACACTGCTCTTCTTCCGAAGGATAAAGAAAAGCTCATGGACGATGGAGAGGGCCTTGTTCGACCTGATGAGGATGAGCGGAAACTCAAGCAAAACGTTCCCGACGGATTTCGCCTCGGAAATGTCTTACTTCTCCTACCTGTTCAACAAGACATTACTGCTTTTCCGCGGCCTCATAAACGACATGTCCCAGGTGAACGCCGACATAAACGAGTCCACCTCCGCGCTGTCCACAATCTCCACTGAGACCGACAGCACTTCCACCGAACAGTCCTCCACGTCCAAAGAAATACTTACGATGATGAAAGAGCTCAACTCCAGCCTGTCCGAGGTCGAGTCAAAGGCTGACGAGGTTCTCAATATGGCCAATACCACCGCCGAGCAGGTTGACGGCAACTTCGAGACTCTCCGGCAGAACAGCGATATGATGAAGGCCATAAAGGAGTCCAACGGGGAGACGATAAACGGAATCCAGAGCCTGTCCAACAAGATAAGCAACATACAGGACATTGTGAACCTTATAACGGCCGTCACTGCCCAGACCAAGATAATCGCCTTCAATGCCGAGCTTGAGGCAAACAGCATAGGCTCGGAGGGAACGGACTTCCAGAACGTCGCGACGGACATCCGCTCGCTCGCCGACTCCACGATACAGCTGACTAACGAAATCCAAAACAGCATACATGACATAAACAAATCCAAGGACAACCTGATAAAGACAGGCAAAGACTTCATACAGCGGATAAACGAAGGCAACTCCATTTCCGAGCAGCTGGAGCAGAACTTCTCCTACATCCAGCGGGCCGCGGCCGAGACCGCTGACGAGGCGCAGGACATCCAGCAGTCCGTGCCGCAGCAGATGGAGTCGTTCAGGGGAATAGAGATAGCCCTGCAGGACATAAACCGCAGGCTGAACGACCTGAACGAGTCTACGCACAAGATTTCTCTTTCGACGAAAAATCTGGAGCAAGAGTCCGGAAACCTCGCGACAATGATGCTGAACATGGAAGGGGGTATATAAGATGAACCTTGAAAAAAAGATTATACTTGACAGCTACCTGACGGATTTTGTGTCGCTCGCCCTTATTCTCTTCTATTCCCTTTTCAGCGCCAGGATTCCTTCGTCCGAGATTATCCTCATACTGAAAATCGTTATCCCAATCTCGCTCGCATTCATACTGCTGGCAGGGCCGGTCATCGGTCATCTGATATGCAGAGGCACATTCCGGGACATGGAGGAAGCAGGCAAGGGACGGGGCGACGACAAGAGCAGGACAGAGTTGCTTGCCGCCCTGAACCGGCTGTCCAAGGTCGCCATGTTCACCACCATGGCATATTTTTTTGCATCCTTCCTTATCGCGTTCTCGTTCGTGAAGGGAGCCTTTCACCTGAGCTTCCCCACCCTCTTCACAATCCTCATCGAATGGGTGTGCGGCTCCTACTTCGCGGGGCTCATCTCCTACAGCTTCAGGCGCAAGCGGTGCGAGGCATACGCCAAGGAAATCGCCCGCGCCGGAATACACCAGCGGCTTGTCATGGTGCGGAAGTATTTCGGCTTCTCGCTCCGCACGCAGATACTGTTCTATGTCTTCATCCCGCTCGTACTGACAACGCTGGTGACGCTGACACTTTACTTCTTCACGCTGCCGGAGAACCAGAAGGCATTCAGTTCCATGATGCGGGAGATGGCAACGAGCCAGGGCATCGGGCTCATCTCTCAGAATCCAATCTCTCCCCCTCCCCTGTCAGAGCGGCTCCGGGAAGCCTCTTCCCTTCCGGCGGGGGCACGGTCTTTCTCGGGCATGAGGGGGCTGTGGGGCTGGAGGATAAAATGCACGGCTCTCTTTAACGCGATGATTATGTGCGTCCAGATACTGATTTTCTACCTGAACTTCATGTCCAAGAACGGCAAGTCCATCCGGGGTCTTGAGGGACTCCGGGACTCACACTTCAGGGAGGCGAGCGTCCTCACGAGCGACCTGAGCGACGAGCTGTCCTACAACATCTACATGATAAACTGCCTCATACAAAAGTTCCAGTCGATGATATCCAACTCCCTGACGACGGCAAAGATGATAACGGACTCCTCTGCCTCGCTGACCAAAATCGCGGTCGAAACCGAGAAGAGCGCTGGAGAACAGAATACCAAGACTGAAGGCATCATATCCGGCGTGGAGGAGAACAAGAGGCTTTCCGTGCAGATTGACGAGCTTGCAAGCGAGGTCGCAGAATCCGCACAGACAACCTCCAGTGACATGGACTCAAGCAAGGACATAATGGAAAGAACTCTTTCCAACATGCAGGACATCGGTAAATCCAACGAGTCCACGCTCAAAAGCATCAAGGATCTGGAGCAAAAAGTCGCCTCCATCTGGGAAATCGTCAACCTGATAAATTCGATTGCCGAGCAGACCAAGATAATCGCATTCAACACGGAGCTGGAGTCCGCGGGAACAAACGATGAAGAAAAGAGCTTCCTCAACGTCGCCCTTGAGACCAGGCGGCTTGCCAACAGCATCGCTGACGCAACAAAGGAGATAAAGCTGTATATCCGGCAGATGGAGAAAACAGAGGAAGAGCTGCAGGGCTACTCCGATTCCAATACCGATGAGATAAACCGGGGGCTGGAACTTTCACGCTCCATAGAACGCTCCTTCTCCGAGATAAACGAGTTTTCCACGCAGAATGCGGCCGCGACCCAGGAGATAAAAGAGATAATCCTGAACCAGACGGTCGCATTCGAGCAGATACAGCAAGCCCTGATTCAGAATGGCGCGGGCATACGGAATTTCACCCAGTCGGCGAAAGCCCTCAGGAACGCTTCCGAGGAACTGAGCGCGAACGCACAGAAACTGAGCATGGAGGGACGGCAATGAGACTGAGAAGAAAAGCGAAGGAAACAAACAATCTTCCCTTCGACAAGCTGGTATACAAGCGGGGTATCGTACCGAATCTGGTCTGCGCCCTCCTGATATTCTTGTATTCTGTCCTCTTCCTGATGATAAAGCCAGGGCAGCTCCCTTGGGCATTGCTGGCGGCGGCGGTAATCACCTTGGCGGCGGAATTCATAATCTCTCCGATTACGAATGTCATACTGACCAAGAAGATAACCCAAGACGTGCAGGACTGGGAGAGCGGCAAGCTGAGCGACGAGAAGGACAGGACAGCACTGTACCTGGAGATAGCAGAGTTCCCGATTAAGAAAGCCATACAGACCTTCCTCTTCTTCTTTATCTGTGCCATGCTGCTCGCGCTCAGCTACCGTTTTGTCCCCGGGCTCAGGTTCAAGTGGATAGTGATTACATTCTCTTTTATCGGCTGCGTGTTCGGCGGCTACTCGGCGGCGATAATCGCTCAGAGTTACTCCGAGGATGTATGCAGCGGTTATGCCAAGAAGCTTGTCAAGGAAGGACTCGACCCCGCAGTCATGGCGGACAGGAAGTATTTCGGTATGACGCTCGGAAAGCGGTGCGTTATCTACCTTATTGTGCCCGTCATCTACATGGCAGTCCTCGCCTACATGATGACCCAGCAGTACTCCGCGAGCTACATTACGAACGATGTGGACCGATTCAGCATCATTGCCCGCAACATCGTCATAACGATTATAAACGCGGCCTACTACCTCAAGCTCTGCTCGCTCGTCAGGAACAAGCTCTGCGACTACGCGGACGACATGGGCGAGCGGCTTGAGGAAATTCTCACGGATAAAGCCCCGGATCTTTACATAGAAACGAACCTTTTTGACTCGCTCCAGTACAGCAACCACCTGGTCAACGAAAGCTCCCGTGGGTTCACGAGCCTCATCGCGCACATAAAGTCCATCAGCTCAGGAATACTGGAAACCTCCAACAATCTGGCGGCCGTATCCCAGGAGCTTCAGGCAACGGCGAACGAGCAGAATACCAGCGTCACCGAAATAAACAATACGGTCAAGGACATGAACGCCAGGATACAGAGCATAAAGGCGAAAGTGGAAGATGTCGCCTCCAGCTGCGAGGCTATGAACTTCCAGATGTTCTCGTCCCAGGGCGAAGTAAAAGACAACATAGAGCAGATAGGCAGGATAGGCAAGTCCAACGAGGCGATTATGACCTGCGTGGGAAAACTCGCAAGCCAGACCAACAGCATTGACGAAGTGATGAACCTGATTGAGGACATTGCGAGCCAGACAAGGATTATCGCCTTCAACGCGGAGCTTGAGGCTGTCGGCGCGGGCAAGGCGGGCAAGAACTTCCACATCGTCTCCTCCGAAATCAAGCGGCTCGCGGACTCCGTAGTGGACAGCACCAAGGAAATCCAGCGGCACATCAAGGACCTGAAGGACGCATCTGACACGCTCGCTTCTTCCGCCCATAAAACGACCCAGCTCATAGAGACGGAGACGGAGATGTCCCGGGAGCTGGAGAAGCACCTGCAGGACATACAGACGGCGGCAGCGGAGAATTCCGAGCGGGCAGGAAAGATGCGGGAGAACATAGAGACTCAGTCCGCCTCCTTCGATACGATTGCAACGACGCTCGACGAAATAAACAAGAACATATCCAGCTTCACCGGCTCCACCGCCGAAATAAACAGCGCGGCAAGCCAGATTCAGGCAGCCTCGGCCGACCTGGACAGCATGGGTTAGTCCCGGCCAGCATACCCCCTGTGATAAAAAAAGCCCGGCAGCAATGCCGGGCTTTTTGATGCACGTCCGAAAGAACTAGCGCTTCTGCTGGTCCTCAAGGGCATCGATGTAGGACAGGTTCAGCCTGCCCATCTTGTCAACCTCAAGCAGCTTAACGGGAATGACCTGCCCCTCTTTGAGCACGTCCGTAACCCGCTCCACGCGGCCACGGGACAGCTTTGAGATGTGGCAGAGGCCTTCCTTGCCGGGAAGAATCTCGACGAAGGCACCGAAGTCCATAATCCTCTTGACCGTTCCCTGATAGACAGTCCCGGGCTCCGGATCTTCGCAGATAGCCTTGACGGC
>CACYDQ010000007.1 GCA_902773215.1 uncultured Spirochaetaceae bacterium
CTTCACGTTCAGCATGATCGTTCCCTTCCAGATGGTCATGTACACGATGACCTTCGTCGTCAACCGCCTCAGCTTCGACAACGTGTTTGGCATCCTCTTCGTGTACCTGGGCTTCGGGGCGGGACTGACGGTGTTCATGTTCACGGGCTTCGTCAAGGCAATCCCGCTTGAGGTGGAGGAGGCCGCGACGATAGACGGCTGCAACCCCTTGCAGACCTACTTCCTTGTCGTCTTCCCCATGCTCAAGCCGACGGCCATCACGGTGGCAATCCTTCAGGCAATGTGGATATGGAACGATTACCTGCTGCCCTACCTTATCCTCGGCTCGGATCACAAGACCGTTCCGGTTGCAATCCAGCTCGCCATGCAGGGCGCATACGGGTCCACCGACTACGGCGGGTTCATGGCGATGCTCGTCGTCGCAATCGTGCCGATCATCGCGTTCTACATCTCGGCGCAGAAATACATCATCAACGGGGTCACCGCCGGCGCGGTGAAGGGCTGATTCCCGCCATGACCATAAAGGACATTGCCCGCGAATGCGGCTGTGCCGTGGGAACCGTTTCCCGCGTCCTGAACAATCACCCTGACGTGAGCGAGAAGACGCGGGAGAAGGTTCTTGCGGTCGTGAAGAAGCATGATTTCATACTGAACGCGAACGCCAAGATGCTCAAGGCTCAGGACAGCAAGACCATAGAGGTCCTCGTCAAGGGGACTTCAAGCATCCTGCTGAACAGCCTGCTCGAGCGCATCCAGAAGCGGATGGAGCCCTTGCAGTACAATGCGAGCGTCGTCGTCCTTGATGAGTACGACAACGAGGCCAAGGCCGCCAACCGCATCTGCTCCGAGCAGAAGCCGGTGGGGATAATCTTCCTGGGCGGAAGCCCTGACTTGTGCAAGGATGACATTGCCAGGCTCCCGCTCCCCTGCGTGCTCATATCGAACGAGGCGCAGTCCATGGAGGGCACGAGGCTTTCAAGCGTCAGCACGGACAACTTCACCGCCGCCAGCCACTCAGCCGACTACCTGATTCAGATGGGGCACACGAGGATTGGCGTGATAGGGGGAGACCTGGGCGGATCCGGGATAACCCAGCGCCGCTATGACGGGTTCCTCGCCAGCCTGACAAAGGCGGGCCTGGGTTTTGACTATGGGAGGGCATACGCCACGGCGAAGTACTCGTTCGAGGACGGGGCACGGGCGGCGGAGCGTCTCATGGGGAGCTACCCCGAAATGACCGCCATCTTCGCCATGTCCGACGTGATGGCGATCGGGGCTATCAGGAGGCTCGCGGACATGGGCCGCAAGGTTCCCGACGATGTCTCCGTGATCGGGTTTGACGGCATCCCCCTCAGCAGCTACTACCAGCCCCGCCTCGCCACCATACGGCAGGAGACGGACCTGCTGGCGGACGAGGGGCTGAACATCCTTTTGAACATGATTGAGCGGAATGCCCCGCCGGAGAACAAGTTCATCCCCTTCGAGTTCATCCCCGGGGAAAGCGTCCGCCGCCTTGCATAAGCGGCGGCCCCTAGAAACCTGCCCGTCCCATGAAGCTGCGGGCGAGGGTCAGGCGGTCTATGTACTCCAGGTCGCCGCCGACGGGAAGGCCGCTTGCGAGCCGGGTCAGCTTGCAGGGGGAACCTTTGAGCAGGCTCTGGATGTAGAGGGCTGTCGTGTCCCCCTCCACGGTGGGGTTGGTCGCAAGGATTACTTCCTGTATGCCCTCTTTTTCCACCCGCTCCAGCAGTTCCTTTATGCGGAGGCTGTCCGGGCTGATTCCTTCCAGCGGGGCGATAACCCCTCCGAGCACGTGGAAGAGCCCCTTGTAGTCATGGCAGCTTTCGATTATCGCGACGTCCTGCGGCTGCTCCACGACGCATATCGTCGTGCGGTCGCGGGTCATATCCTGGCAGATGGGGCAGGGATCTTCCTCCGTCCATGCGCCGCATATCCTACAGGGACGTATCCTCTCCTGCAGGGTCTCTATCTGCTTTGCGAACCTCCGCATAAAAGCGGGGTCTGCCTTGAGCAGGAACGAGGCAATTCTCCCGGCCGACTTCTTGCCGATACCCGGCAGGCGTGAGAAGGATTCTGTTACTTCGTCTATCGCGTTCATGCTCAGGCGTTCAGTCCGGGTATGTTCAGACCTCCGACCATGGGGCCGAGCCGGGCTTTGATTTCTTCCTGCACCTTGTCTATCGCGGCGTGGTGTGCCGAACGGATTAAGTCCTGCAGCATCGGCACGTCACGGTTGTCCACGCAGATGGGATCCAGCTTTATTTCGAGCATCTCGAACTTCCCGTTGAGGGTGACGGCGACCATGTTCCCTCCGGAGGTTCCCGTGGCGCGGATTGTCGCAAGCTCGGCCTGCGCCGCCTGCAGCTTCTCCTTAAGGGATCCAAGGTCTTTCAGCATATCGAACGGATTCATAAAAACTCCTTTTTCTTCTATATAATAGGTGCGTTACTCCTGCATGTCACATTCCGAGGACGCTTCCCTTGAATGTGTCACGAAGGATTTCAACCTGCACGGGCAATTTGACTTCTGCATTCTGCTCTTCCTTCTTTTCTTCTATCTGCACGTCGAAGGTAAAGCCCCTGCCCGACTTGGACGAAAGCCATCCTGTCACGTCGGCCGCCCGGGACTTGAGCTGCATCATCGCAAAGGGGCTTGCGACCGTGACCTCAAGGCTCCCGGCGTCAATCCTGTGCGAGACGGATTCCGACAGGGCCGCCGAAAGCAGGCCGTCCGTCGCAGAGAACTCCTTGAGCATCGCCTGAAACAACTCTTCCGGGTCAAGCGGAACTGCCGGGGCGGGCTGTAGCGCCGGAACTTCTTGAACGGGCTGCGACTCTGAAGCTAACTCTTGCCGCGAGGGTTGCGGCAGCTTAGCTTCCATCCCTGTTATACCCCGTGACGTTGCCCCCGGCAACGTCATTGGCTGCGTATCAGCCGCTGATTTGTTTACCGGCGGTTCAGCTCCGCCATCACGAAAAGGGGGTGTCCAGCCTATCCCGCCTTGCCCGGAAGCTCCTCCGTCCGCCGTACCTGCATTGGTTCCCGCCGGCACTGCCGCCGCCGATGCCGCGGACCTGGCGAGCAGGGGCTTTATGCCGTCCAGGGCCTTCTTGACCTCCGCCGGGGAAACGTATTCCCTGAGCCAGGTCAGGCGGCTTATGGCAAGCTCCATCTCGTAGCGGGTGTTCAGAGAATAGCGGATATCCCGGTAGAGCTTCATGAAGATGTCGATTGCCCGTTCCACCTGCACGGAGGACCATGCCCCGAGCACTTCCTGGGAGAAGGCCGCGACGTTGTGCCCGAGCAGGGCTTCCTTGGTCACCCCGCTCTTGATGAGGAGGAGGCTCCGCAGGTAGTCGGCGCAGTTGGAAATCAGTTGCTCCACGCTCACGCCGTTCTGCATGTATTCATCCAGCTTGGTCAAAGCCTCGCTCGACTTGCCCGCGACGCAGAGACCGAACAGCTCGTTCAGCCTGTCCACGCCGACCAGCCCCAGCTTGTCGCGGATTTTCGTGTAGGTCATCTCGTCGCCGGAGAATGCCGCCACCTGATCGAAGAGGGTGTAGGAGTCGCGCATGGAACCGCCGGACTCGCGGGCTATCCAGTAGAGGGCCTCGTCGTCAGCCTTGATTCCGAGCTCCTGCGCGGCGGCGGCGAGCTGCTCCTTGACCTTCTCCACGGGGACAAGGCGGAAGTTGAACTGCTGGCAGCGGGACTTTATCGTCATGGGAACTTTCTGCAGCTCCGTCGTCGCAAAGATGAACACGACGTATGGCGGCGGCTCCTCTATCGTCTTGAGCAGGGCGTTGAATGCGCTCGTCGAGAGCATGTGGACTTCGTCGATGATGTAGACCTTGTAGCGGCAGGAGTTCGGGGGGAAGAGCACCTCGTCCTTTATCTGCCGCACGTTGTCAACGCTGTTGTTGGAGGCTCCGTCTATCTCTATGACGTCCAGCGAGGAGCCGGCTGTTATCTCCTTGCAGGCCTGGCATTCCCCGCAGGGGGAGGCGGTCGGCCCCTTGGCACAGTTGAGGGCCTTGGCGAGGATTCGTGCGGTGGAAGTCTTGCCGCAGCCACGGGGGCCGGAAAAAAGGTAGGCATGGGCAATCCTGCCGGCGTTTATGGAGTTCTCCATTGTCTGGGCGACAAACTCCTGTCCGACCAGGTTCTCGAATCGTTGCGGCCTCCTCCGGGTCGCAGTCACTTCATAAGCCATGCCGTAAGCATAAACGAAAAAGAGGAATTCGACAAGACATATAGACGAAATGCCCGGCTTTCGCTATATTTGCCTGCTATGAGCAAACAGGGTCTCGACATGACCACCGGCAACCCCTTCAGGCTGCTTATCGTCTATTCCTTCCCGATTCTGCTGGGGAGCCTCTTCCAGCAGCTGTACAACATGTGCGACACGATCATCGTTGGCCGTTACCTGGGGCCGGACGCGCTCGCCGCCGTCGGCAACACCGGGCCTATGAACTTCCTCGTGTTCGGCTTCCTCTACGGCATGACGAGCGGCTTCGCGGTCATCACGGCGCAGAGGTTCGGCGCGCACGACGAGGAAGGGCTTAAGAAGTCCGTCGCCATGAACGTCGTGCTGAACGCCGCGACCGGAATCGTCATCACTGCCATATCCTGCGCCCTCACCATGCCCCTGCTCCGCGCCATCCACACGCCGGAGTCGATCATCGGCTGGTCCTTCGACTACATCTTCACCTGCTATGCGGGCATCCTCTGCATCATCCTCTACAACGGATGCGCCTGCGTCCTCCGCGCCGTCGGGGACAGCAAGACCCCGGTCTACTTCCTTGTCTTCTCATCCGCGCTGAACATCGCGCTGGACATCATCTTCATCGCGAGCTTCGGCCTGGGCGTGTTCGGGGCGGCGCTCGCGACCGTCATCTCGCAGGGGGTGTCCGGCATCCTCTCGCTCGTCTGGATTATCGTGAAGTACCCCATGCTCCGTGTGTCCGCCCGGCATTTCAGGACGGACTGGCGTTTTGCCTCCCGCCACCTTTCCATCGGGATGAACATGGGCTTCCAGTTCTCGATTACTGCGATAGGGACGATCGTCGTGGAGGGGGCGCTGAACAACTTCGGCGCGACCAAGATAGCAGCCTTCACCGCCGCCCAGAAGGTGGAGCAGCTGGTCACGGTCGTCGCGGGCGTGATGGGCGTGACCATCGCAAACTACGGGGGGCAGAACCTCGGCGCGGGCAGGGTGGACAGGATTAAGGAGGGCGTGACCAAAGGGATAATCATCAGCGTCGCCTTCGCCGTCCTTGCCGCCGTCCTCGCGATGGTCTTCAACGAGCAGCTGGTCTCCCTCTTCCTGGACAAGGGCAAGGTGGATGCGGCCAGCTGGGAGGAGCTGCGGTCGGCCTCGTGGGAGTACCTGAACCTGACGACCGTCTTCTACCCCATGCTCTTCGTCATCTTCATCTACCGGAACGTCCTGCAGAGCATCGGGCGGGGCTTCTGGCCCCTGATGGGCGGCGTGTTCGAGCTGGTCGCCCGGTCCGCGGCGGCCTTCATCCTGCCCGCCTTCATCGGCTACGCGGGAATCTGCCTGTCCGAGCCCCTTGCCTGGGCATCGGCCGCGATTCCCCTCGCCATCGCCTACTATATCATCATAAACCGGATAGGACGCTCCCTGCGGAAGTAGACGGGGACACAAAAAAAGACCGCCTCGAAAGGCGGTCTTTTATCGGGTGAGCGGAACTCGAATCCGCGACCACTAGTCCCCCAGACTAGTAAGCTAACCAACTGCTCTATCACCCGGAAAGTGACACTATCATAGCAGATTGGAAAATAAAAATCAAGAGGGTCGCCGGCGGCTGGAACGGCTTTTCTCTCGATTTTACCGTTCGCTGTTCTTGAACTGGGTGGCCATCTTCTCGCTCAGCTCCTTGACCTGCACCTCGTCGGTGATGGAGAAGAGCTTGAGCTCGTCGCTCTCGAAGTTGGACCAGTCGATGATGCCCTCGCTGTAGTGGGCGAGCAGGTCGGCGAAGTGAATCAGGCAGGTCAGCTTCTTGTGCTCGTCCTTCGCGGAGGCCGTGTCGTGGTGGCAACGGATGACCTCGACGATGGCCTCGGGGAAGTTCCACTTCTTGGCGACCAGCGCGCCGACCTCGCCGTGGTTCACGCCCGCAACCATGCGCTCGAAGAGATCCGGGCTTATCTCCTTCTCCGCGCAAAGCTTTCCCATCTTCTCGTAAATGTCAGCCGTCGCCGTGACGAAGATGATTTTTCCCATGTCATGCAGGAGACCGCAGACGTAGCTGTCTTCGACCAGGTGCTTGTCCTCCGGGGCACGGAAATACGAGCGGGCAAGCGTGTAGGCGTAGAAGGCAACCCGGTAGGAGTGATCCCAGAGGGCCCTCTTCTTGGGGTCGGACTCGACCATCAGGGCCTGCATGGACCCGACGGAGAAAAGGAGGTTACGGATCCCGCGTATGCCCGTGAACTTGACCGCCTCGTCAATGCTGGAGCAGGGGGTGCCGAGCGCGAAGGCCGCGGAGTTGACCAGCTTGAGCAGCTCGCCGGTCAGCGACACGTCGTTGGAAATCTTCCGGGCAATGTCGGTCATGCTGGAGTCCGGGTCGTTTATCAGGCGGTTTATCGCGTTGATGTTCTCCGGGAACTCCGGCAGCCCCTCGATGAGGTCGACGAACTTCTTGGACAAGGAGTTGAACGCCTCCATGCTCTTCTTGCTGAAGGGCAGGATAAGGCGGGTTATCGTCTCGCCGTTCTCGCTGATGACCTGGTAGTTCTCCTCGGTGAGGCCGATTTTCTTGAGCATCAGGACCATCATCGTCAGTCCCAGGCCAGCGCCCTCGGACTCGTCGAGCATCGCGGCCATGCCCTCCTCAAGGCTGTCGAACATCGTCGCCCGGGTTATCTTGTCATGGATTCTCTTGTACTCGGTGACATTCAGCTCGCACTTGTTGCGGGTCTCAAGCTTTATCTTGTTGTTGGCGGCCTGAAGGGTAATCTTGATGTAAAGGCCCTTGTTCTTCTGGAGTTCCAGCCAGAACTTCTGGTTGTTCAAAGTCTCGGTCTTGAACTCCTCCATCCCCTTCTTGTAGTCCTCGGGGTCGTTCAGGTCCAGGCCCTTGTCCTCAAAGTAGACCCGCTTGGTGTTCGCCTTCTTACCGTTGTTCGCCAGCTCCTTCATGCAGAAGGAGAGGGTCTCGGTCATCTGCTGCTGGTTCAGCTCTTTCAGGAAGACGCGGATGACCTCATCGACATAGGCCTCCACCTTCCGGGGAAAGGTGTAGGTCGTCAGAACAAGCGGAACGCCGGACTTTATGGCGTTCCGTATCATGTCAATATTTACCGGGATGCTTGACTTAGCCATACACTTTCCTTATCGGCAAATCTAAAGCTGGCTTACAGCTTGTCTATGAGCATGGAGCACTTGCCCGACGGTATGGGGAGGGTCTTCCGCTTCTTGTTCAGTATGTCAATCGTGAAGTAATAGAGCTTCTCGCTTTCCATCTGGATTTCCCATCCCC
>CACYDQ010000008.1 GCA_902773215.1 uncultured Spirochaetaceae bacterium
CAGGAAATTGCCGATGTAGCGCCGCCAGACATGGACGAAGACCCGGCTCAGGATGTAGAGGGGGATGTAGGCCACGATGCAGCAGACCAGGCTTCCCATCACTATCGTGTTGTTGAACTGGGTGAACGCGACGAATGGCGTTTGGATAAGCTTTAGGAAAAGCGGCTGCAGAGATTCCTGCGTCAGGACGTAATAGCCCACGTCGTTGAAGAGCGGGTCGGTGAAGCGGGTCAGCAGGGAGAAGAGCAGGATGGACAGGGCCAGAGCCCCCCTCTGAATCCGCATGAACAGGATGAACACGAAAAGCAGGTACCACAAGAGGTTGTCCTTGGGCATGGAGCCAAGGAGGGCACCGAGCGCGAACGCATGGGCAATCGCCCCCTGGTCGCGGTTGGAGCTGAGTGCCTTCAGAAGTTTTGCTAATGCCTTTAACATAGGCAGGATTATAGCACAGAGGCCGGAAACAATCTAGTTTTTCTGCGGGCAGTCATCGGCACGGAGCCGTTCTTTTTTCAACCGCCTGGGAAACAAGCGGAATTCTCAGATTTCTATGGCATAAAGAGGAAAAAGCTGTTATAATCAATCTAATTATGAAAGTCTTCTTTGCGGCGGTCTTCCTTCTGGTAGACTTGATGCTCGTTCTGTGCCTGTTTCAGGCCCGGAAGAGCAACGGCAGCAGCTTCTCCAAGCTTGGCGGCGCGATAGTGGCAGCCAGCATTGCTGTCTTAAGCCATGTGTTCATCGCCGCGACTTCCAGCCTTGCCATTGCCAGCCTTGCATACGCCGTCTTTTATGGCAGCGTCAACTGGATTCTGATATTCCTGCTCCGCTTCTGCTTCTCCTACACCTCGCTTATGAGGCAGGAGGAAAGGAGCGGCATCGTCATGCTGGAAGCAATCCTGATGCTGGTGACGGCGATGGACTCCATCATGTTCCTGATGAACTCCACCTCGGGGCTGGCCTTTGTCTGCCGGGCGACGGATTGGAACGGCAACGGCCCTTATTTCATAACGGACAAGAGGATATACTTCCATATACACATATTCTACTCCTACCTGCTTGCGGCCTCCATCTTCGTCACCCTGGTGATCAAGATAGCGAGAACCCCGCCGGTCTACTGGAGCCGCTACCTGTCGGTACTGGTGAGCTTCCTTGTCACCTTGGTCTGGGATGCCTTCTTCGTGCTGAACAAGAACCCGGTGGACTTCTCCATCATCGGCTATGCGGTCGCCTGCGTCCTCCTGCTCTACTTCACGACGAAGTACAAACCGAACAACCTCATAAACAAGATTCTCGCCCGCATAGAGGATTCGAGCGAGGACATGCTGATATTCTTCGACGTGGACGGCAAGTGCATCTACGCCAATACGAGCGCGCTCAGGGCCTTCGGTTACAAGGTCAAGAATCTCGGTGAATTCCAGGAGGTCGTCGCCGACTGGCTGGAAGACAAGGGCTTTGATTCCACGTCCCCGAGTTTTTCCTCCATCTGCTCCAAAATCAGGAATGGGAAGAAGCTGCACTTCGAGTTCACCTATCACACCCTCTACCACGGTTCCGTGTCAGAGGGGTCTTTCTTCCATATACGTGACTGCACCAAGGAGGTGAACTCCTTCAACGAGGCCTTCTACAAGGCGACCCACGACAACTTGACCGGCATGTACAACATGGACTACCTGGCGCAGAGCATCAGCGGCAGGCTCAAGATGGACGGCATCGGCTGGTACATCATCGTCACTGACATAAAGGGGTTCAAGTTCATCAATGATCTCTTCGGCAAGAAGATGGGGGACAAGATTCTGGTCTCCTGCGCGGACATAATCAAGGAGATCGTCTGCACCGGCATGAGCAGCGAGCTGGACGGAGATTCCGGGCCGGGCGAAATTGAAGGGGTGTTCGGCAGGGTCGGGGTGGACCGGTTTGCAGTCCTGACCAAAGATCCGGAACATTTCAAGAGGGAGTTCCAGCGGCGGGAAAAGGAGCTCAACGCCGTCCTTGAGACCAGGAACTTCCCGGTTTTCGTCCACATGGGGATTTTCGAGGTGACCGATCCCGGCATGGATGTCGTGACGATGTTCGACCGGGCCAACCTTGCGATTGAGAGCATAAAGGACAGCTACGAGGTGTTCAGCGTCAAGTATGATGATTCCATGCGCAAAAGCCACCTCTGGGAGAGCAAGATTATCGGTGAGCTGGACGAGGCCCTGGAGAAAAAGCAGTTCGAGCTGTTCCTTCAGCCACAGGCGGACAGGAACCTGAAGGTTTGCGGGGCGGAGGCCCTCATCCGCTGGCGGCATCCGACCGAGGGGCTTTTGCCTCCCTCCTGGTTCATCAGCACCTTCGAGAAGAACGGGCTCATCGTCAAGCTGGACCTCTTTATCTGGGAGGAAGCGTGCCGGGTACTGAACATGTGGCAGACCCAGGGAATAAACGACCTCTACATCTCCGTCAACATCTCCCCGAGGGATTTCTTCTATATAGACGTGTACCAGACCTTCGTCAATCTGGTCAGGAAATACGAAATCCCCCCGGAGCGGCTCAAGCTGGAGATAACCGAGACCGCGATGATAACCGACTCCGACCGCCGTTTTGTTCTCATAGACCGCCTGCGCGCGGCGGGCTTCCACGTGGAGATGGACGACTTCGGCTCGGGCTACTCCTCGCTCAACATGCTCAAGGACATCAAGGTGGACGTGCTGAAAATCGACATGCTCTTTCTCTACCGCGCCAAGGACGTGGATCGGAGCCGGATCATCATCAAGCAGGTCGTCGGCCTTGCCAAGGAACTTGGCATCACGGTCGTCACCGAGGGCGTGGAGAACGAGGATCAGCTGAAATTCCTCATGGAAATCGGCAGCGACCTCTTCCAGGGCTACTACTTCTCCCAGCCGATCTCCCTGCCGGAGTTCGAGACCAAATACGTCCGGGCATAATCCCGGTACAAGCATACCGCTTCCCTGCTTTCCCGGCAGCCTCTCCCTTTAACTTTTTCCCGTTTTGCGTTATGATAGGGCGTTATGAAGCTTTGCAAGGCAGTTTTTCTGGCTCTCTGTGCGGCGGCGGCGTTCCTGCTGACCTCCTGCGGGGGCGTAATAGGATACAGCGTCGTCCTCTGGACGATTGCGGACCAGGGGATAGCTGACGGGACGATTGTCCCCGTCTACCTCAAGTCCAACATAATGCAGGAATACGTCATCGACAACCCGAACACCGAGATTGTCGAGAAGATAGAGGTGCCTTTCAGCGCGCTCTCCACCCCCATGTCCAAGAAGAAAGCCCTGGAGCGGGCCGCCAAGTACAAGGACTACGAGCACCAGTACGCCAAGTGCGTGCTGGACGGCCTTCCCATCCGCGAGGCCCCGGAGAACGGCAGCAAGCAGGTCTACCGGCTCCGGCAGGACGAGATAATCCGGGCCCTCTACAAGGGGGAGGGGGTCATCCCCACGAACGGCAAGGAGCTGCTCAAGGGGGACTGGCTCCGCGTCATAACGAAGGGGGGCACGGCGGGATGGTGCTTCTCGCAGAACCTCCGCCTCTTTACGATGAATTCCGACGGCACGTACGGCGAGGGAGCGGAGGAGGCCGAGGTGCAGGAGGCGGACGACGAGCTTGAGCAGATGCTGTCCTCCGTCTGGTACCCTGACTACTTCCAGAAGATGATTTCCTCCAAGGAACTGGATCTGGATTATTTCTCCGAGGACTACCGCTTTGACACGGGCAGCTCTACCGGCGAAGTCGTCCTGCGCCTGTTCAACGTCGATGCGAGCTATCCCTACGCGGGCGTCACAAAGCTTCGCGGCGGTGTCTACCGCTTCAACGGGACGCAGATTCAGGTCACGGTCAAAAGCAAGTCTTCCATAGTATTGCAGTACACGGATTCCAGCGGAAAACCCCGCTCGTTCGGTTTTGTCACTTTGGGCGAGGACACGGACATAGCGGCGCTCATAAAGAACGAGAAGGAGCGGCGGCAGGCCGTCATCAGCGACCTGGCCAAGTTCGGGCCGGAGTTCTTCAGCTCCGCCTACGGCACGCTTTCTGTCAGCACAAGCACTGTGGCTGACGGCGGCACGTTCAGCTGGACGGACTACGATCTCGTCGTCCCGTCGCTCGTCAGCCGGAACTCCGGCAAGGACGGAGTCGTGGCGACCCGCTACTTCCTCAGCAAGTCCCTCAAAGCTGACTGGGACGGGGTGCTCACGTTCAAGTTTGACAAGAACGGCAGTGAGGTGAACCTGCTCTACAAGAAGGCTTCGGGGGGGCTCCGTTTTGCCCCCGCGAGACTCAAAGAGGAGGAGGACAGCGTGACCGGGCGCAAGATCCGTTCGGTCACGTCCTCGTCCAGTTCCCTCGTCATGTTCTTCCAGACCGCGGCAGCGATGTCCGACGGCCAGTAGGAGGATACGATGGCGTTCGTCCAGTTTTCCAAGCTTTCCCTCGCGTTCGGCGACAGGGACATCCTCAAGGAAGCTTCCATAAACCTGCATGCGGG
>CACYDQ010000009.1 GCA_902773215.1 uncultured Spirochaetaceae bacterium
AGTTCCAGATACCGGGCATGGTAAAAGCTCCCGCCGGCAAAGGCGGAGGCAAACACCGTTCCGGCACAGAGGATGCCCCAGAGGGAGCCCTCCTTTCGCTCCCTGGCGGAGAGATACAGGCCGCACAGCAGGAGCATGACGGGCGGACAGAGAAACCATGTTCCCGTATTGTGGTACAGGCAGGCGATTGTCACGATGACAAACGTGATGACATACGGCAGGTATTCATGTCTCTTGTGCAGGCGGAGGCGGGCGAATCCGTATGCACCTACAATGACGAAAATGTACAGGAACGCATACAAGCTCTTTTCTCCCACGTCCTGATTGTTCCCGCGCCACAATACCGCCGACAAAATCAGCATGACCGCAAGGAGAATCAGGATGTCAAGCGTGTCCTTCCATCTGTGCGACAGGAACAGCAGGACGAAGGCCGCAAGGGCGATGAGCCCGCTCGAAATCATCTGGAAGGGCACGGCATCCTGCTTGAATATGCTCAGGGCGAGCCCTTCCTGCAAGAGCAAGGCAACGCAGGGCATCCATATTGCCATGAGAATCCGGGATGCTACGTAAGCCGCACGGCTGTCTTTTTCGTTCCGGCTTGCATGGTAACGGCCGGTCGCTTCAAAGAGCAGGATGAACGCCGAAAGGGAAACGACCGGGCAGTTCAGCTCCATGACACAAGATGAAGCGAGCAGGAATCCCAGGAGGAAATAGGAATACATCCTTTTGGAATACAGAGTGTGCACGAGGAAGAGAACGGAGAAGAGAAAGAACATCGCCGTCGGGGCAAGGCCGAGACTGCGGACATGGTTTCCCTGCGGGATACAGCTATAGACAACGAAAAACACTGCGACGACAAGGGCACAAAGGGGATAAGCAAGCTGCCATCTGGGGAAGGCCTTTTTACGCAATGGGGGAACGAACTGCCATGCGACTGCCAGACCAGTACAGCAGAAAGCGAGAAGGCTGTCAAACGCAAGGCCCCAGGCAGAACAGTTCCTCGTGATATGATTCCAATCAAAGTTCCTGCCAGACCACACTCCGGAAAAGGAAATGTAGAGGAGCAGAAGGCACAGCCCTGCCGCAGAGATAAACTTGACGTACTTGCTGTTCCTTGTGATTCCGTATTCCAAGCAGAGTACCGCGAAGGATACGTTGCAGACCATCCGCAAAGCGAAAACTTTTCCGTCCAGAATCACGTTCATCATGACTGAGAATACCACAAGCATGATGTATCGTCCGTATTTGAATCTCAGTGCGAATGGGCAGAGAGAGGCGAACAAGAGGCAGAAGAGGAATGAAGATCCGTTCACTCCGTCGCTGGCAAAGGCGTAGGCCGAAGCTAGGATGAGCGAGATGACGAATGCGCCGAGGGAGCGCATCGCATAGGTCAGTAATATAGAAGAAACCGCCCACACAAGCAGGAAAGACGCGGTGTCCCCCGGCAGGCGGCATATCTGGGAGATAAATGTGACCACGCCGCCGAACATCAGCGACCACAGAACGGCGGCTCCTTCCCGCCATGCGGCCTTGGAGAATAGGTTTTCCCGGATGGATACGGACACGCCGCCCGCCTGTACCGCAAGCAGGAGGACAAAGGCAAAGACGGCCTTGACCGTGCGGGGGATGACATTCCAGTTGTAGGCTGTCAGCGATATGATTCCGGCGGCAATCAGGACGGCGGCGATGACGCTGAGAAGCACCGGAATGCTTGCGGCAGTTATTGCCTGGAAGTGCCTTTTTTTCGCGGCATCCTGCGGGGATGCGGAATCCGTCTGGGCCGCATAGTAGTCCGCAATCCGCTTTGAGGTCTCTTCCGTGATGACATGCTTCTTGACAAGCACGTCAAGCTCATCCATAAGCCAGAATATATGGTAAGTGTCCATAACAGGAAAACCAAAAATCATTCCAAAGAGTAACAAAAAGAAGCCGCCTGTGATATAATGAATGTAAGTTACAGAAAAAGAGGTGTTATGATGAGGACTTTCAGAGAGGTTATTTGGGAAAACGGTGAATACAACTATGCGGCGGCGTACGGCTTCGTGCCGAACATCCATGCCTACTTGCATGAGGACGGCACGCATGACTGCCTGATTGTCGTGCCGGGCGGTGGTTACTGCATGTGCGTTCCGCAGGAAGGGGAAATCGTCGCCAATGAATTCTATGAGCGGGGGATGAACGTATTTGTCCTCAGCTAGGCGACCGACATAACGATGTCGGTTCCTCTCAAAAAGCAGCCGCTCGAGGATATAGCCCGCGCCGTCCGCTTCGTGCGTTTGCGGGCAACAGATTATTCCTTGGGAAAGAAGCTCTTTGTCTGCGGATTCTCCGCCGGAGCCCACGTGTGCGGGACACTCGCCGTCCACCATGAAGACGTGCATGACAAGAATCCGGCATATGCAGGCCTTTCCTGCCGTCCGGACGGGGTGATTCTCTCTTACCCGGTGATTACGACGGGCCGGTACACGCATCCTTCTTCCGTGGAAGCTCTTGTCGGGAAGAATCCTTCATCCGAGGAGCTTTCGTACTTTTCTCTGGAAAAGAACGTCACGGACAGGACGCCCCCCTGTTTCCTTTGGCAGACGGCGACGGATGACCTGGTTCCCGTAGAGAACAGCTATCTCTTTGCCGGGGCTCTCAAAGAAAAAGCCGTGCCGTTCGCGCATTATGTTTTCCCGGCTGGCTTCCATGGCCTGAGCATCGCGAGCGAGGACTTCTTCCGTGGTAAATTTGGCGAGCCTTACACGATGGAGCAGGTCATGCGGGCAGTACGTGCAGTGAAGGAGGGAAAAGGCATCAATGTCTCTGACCGTCGCCGGGCCGAGCTTGAGGCGCAGTTTCCTGACGAGGGACAGGAAAAGAGACCGACTTCTGGTGCGCCGGATGACTTCTTCCGTACCAAGGCTACTGATTACGAAGATGTCCGCCAGTGGGTCAACCTTGCCACAGTCTGGATGAGGAAGATTCAGGCCTCTGCGTGAGGTGCGCTCAGATTAGTGACAACCCGGATGTTTTGTGCTATCCTTGCCCTATGGAAAACGCTGATGATAAGAACGCCGTCTACATACTGGACGCGTATGGACTGATATACCGGGCTTACTTTGCCATGGTAAGCCACCCCCTGACCAACGTCAAGGACGAAAACATAAGCGCAATCGTGATTTTTTTCAGGAACCTCATCGCGCTGATAAAGAAGCACAAGCCTGCCTGTCTCATTGCCGCCTTTGACTCTCGCACGCCGACCTTCCGCCACGAGATGTACAAGGAATACAAAGCGACCCGGCAGAAAGCCCCGGAGGACCTGCACCCGCAGGCCGACCGTATCGAAGAAATCCTTACTTTGCTGAAAGTTCCCGTGCTCCACGTGGACGGCTTTGAGGCGGATGACATCATCGCGACCGTCGCCAAACGTTGCAAAGAGCAAGGAAGGCACTGCCGCATCCTGAGCGGTGACAAGGACCTTCTGCAGCTGGTCGATGAGACTTGCGTCGAGATGCAGCCGGACAAGGCGAACGGCGGCTGGGAGATTGACGGCATTGAAGAGGTCAGGGCCAAGTGGGGGCTGGAGCCGTCCGGCATACTGGACTACCTCTCGCTCGTCGGCGACAGCGCGGATAACGTTCCGGGCGTGAAGGGCGTGGGCGACAAGACTGCGCTCAAGCTCCTCGGCCAGTACGGGAGCCTCGACGGGATTTATGCCCATGCGGACGAGATAAAGGGGGCTATCGGCAACAAAATCCGTGACGGCAAGGAGAGCGCATATTTTTCCAAGAAGCTGATCAGCCTGCGCTATGACGTGCCGCTCGACCTGGACTTTGCCAGCTTTACGACCGGGGACCTGGACTTTGCCGCAGCTGCCTCCAAGCTCAAGGAATATGGGGCGATTGCGGTGGCGGAGGCCCTCGCTTCAGTGGGGCGGGGCGGGGCAGGAAAGCCTGCCGCGGACGGGGAGGCGGACTTGTTCTCCTCTGCCGGGGGGGCATCTGCTGCCGGGGGGGATGTGTCCGCCGCCGGGGGCGGCACGGACAACGCCCGCCCGCTCCGCAAGAACGAGGGCAACTACCGGGCAGTGCAGGAGCTTGCCGGGCTTACGGCTTTCGTTGACGAGATTCTGGCTTCGCCAGAAAAAACAGCCGCCTTTGACACGGAGACGGACAGCTTGGACGCGCATGCGGCCCGACTTGTGGGCTTCAGCCTCTGTCATACGGCGGGCAAGGGAATTTATGTCCCGGTGATACTGCCCGGCGAGATGTTCGCGCCCCCCACTGTTCCGAAGGAGGACTGCCTTGTTCAGCTTGCCCGACTCTTTGCCTGCCCAGACCTGATGCTCGTCATGCACAACGGCAAGTTCGACCTGGAGGTGCTTGCTGCCAACGGCTATGACAAGCCGCTTGCCTGCAAAATTGCCGACACGATGGTCGCCGCCTGGCTTCTGGAGCCGGACGCGATGGGCAAGACCCCCTATTCCCTTGAGTACCTGAGCGAGAAGGAACTCGCCCTCGCGGGGACGGAATTCAATGACATCGTTCCCAAAGGACAGACCTTTGCAGACGTTCCGCTTGAGAAGGCAGCCCCCTATGGCGCGGAGGATGCGGACTTCACCTTCCAGCTCTGGACGCTCTTCAAGAAGCGGCTTTCCGAGCAGGGGCTGGAGGGCCTGTATTTTGACCTTGAGATGAAGCTGCTCCCCGTGCTTGCTCGGATGGAAGGGGCAGGCATCCACATAGACAAAGCTGCCCTCGCTTCGTACAAGGTCGAGCTTGAGAAGGAGATTGCCGGGAAGGAGCAGGAGATTTTTGCCGAGGCAGGGCATGAGTTCAACATCGCTTCGACCAAGCAGCTGCAGCAGGTTTTGTTCGAGGAGCGCAAGCTCGTGCCCGGCAAGAAGACCCGCACGGGCTACAGCACGGACACGTCGGTGCTGGAAGAGCTTTCCGAGCGGACTGCCGACAGGCTGCCCAAGATGATTCTGGACTACCGGGGAGCGACCAAGCTGCTTTCGACATACGTGGAGACCCTGCCGACCCTTGCCGACAGGAATGACAGGATTCATACCTCCTTCCTTCAGACGGGCACCGCGACGGGCCGCCTGTCCTCGCGCGACCCCAACCTTCAGAACATCCCCGTCCGCGATGATGCGGGCCGCCGCATCCGCAGCGCGTTCACGGCGGTTCCTGGTACCCTGCTGATTTCAGCGGATTACTCCCAGATAGAGCTGGTGATTCTTGCCCACCTGAGCGGGGACCAGAACCTGTGCCGGGCCTTCCTGGACGGGGTGGACGTGCATCGTTCTACTGCAGCCCTTGTGTACGGCGTCAAGCCGGAGGACGTTACGCCCGACATGCGGCGTTTTGCCAAGACCGTCAACTTCGGCATCATGTACGGGATGAGCGCTTTCCGCCTGTCGGGCGAGCTTGGCATAACGAGGACGGAGGCCAAGGACTTCATAGACCGCTACTTTGCGAACTATGCGGACGTGAAGAAGTTCATCGATCGGACGGTGGCTGAGGCGCGGTCATCGGGCTACTCCACGACGATAATGGGCAGGCGGCGGCTGATTCACGGCATAAACAGCCGGAACAAGAACGAGCAGCAGGCGGCGGAGCGGGTCGCCGTGAACACGCCCATACAGGGGAGCGCGGCGGACATAGTCAAGACAGCGATGGTCGGAATCCAGTCAGAGCTTGACGCGCGGGGCTGGGGCAAGGACGTGCGGATGCTTCTGCAGGTCCACGACGAGCTTATCTTTGAGTGCCCGGATGACGAGAAGCGGCTTGCGGACGCGATAGCCCTCATCAAGGAAAAGATGGAAGGGGCGGTCAAACTGTCCGTTCCCCTCCGCGTCAGCATAGAGCATGGCAAAAGCTGGGGGGAGTTCCACTGATGGTCCTGGGGCTTTCGGGGCCTATGGCCGCCGGGAAGAACCTGGCGGC
>CACYDQ010000010.1 GCA_902773215.1 uncultured Spirochaetaceae bacterium
CCTGTGGTATACTCTTTGAAGTGGAGGAAATCGTATGCCAGCACTTGCCTTACAAAAAGAAGCTTCTGACCTTGCAGGACAGCTGTCTGAAGCACAGCTGTTTTCAGCCGTGATGTACATGCGGTTCCTGAAG
The DNA here is from genome assembly GCA_902773215.1 of uncultured Spirochaetaceae bacterium. Classification (GTDB taxonomy): domain Bacteria; phylum Spirochaetota; class Spirochaetia; order Treponematales; family Treponemataceae; genus Treponema_D. The sequence continues at coordinate 134 of CACYDQ010000010.1, forward strand.
CAGCAGGACGAGCGGGAAAAGGCAGAAAGCCTGACTGCCGGACGGGAAAAGCTGCTTGACGATATGTTTTCGATGTGGAAGCCAGCCAGCCGTGAAATAAGCCTGAACGGAACAAAGGAAGTTGCAGAGGCAATGCTCAAACGCTATGAAAAAAAGTTTTTCTTGACACCAATATCCTGCTTGATGCCATCCTTGTGCGTGAGCCCTTTGCTGAGGATACGAGAAGTATTTTCCGCTACTGCGTATCCACTTTGAACGGCTACATCGCAGCTCATTCGCTTACAAACATTTTTTATATCCTTCATGACAGTCTTAATAAACCGCAGGAAGAGTGCAGGGAAAATATCACCAAGCTATGCAGTTTTTTCAATGTTGTTTCGGTGGGAAAGGATAATATCCTCCGTGCTGTAAGGAACATTCCATTTGATGATTTTGAAGATGCTCTTCAAGCTGAGTGTGCGGAGGAAGTAGCCGTTGACTGCATAGTAACGAGGAATCCGAAGGATTTTGCCGCAGCCACCGTGCCTGTCGTAACTCCCAAGGAACTTCTTAACCTATTGAGGAAGGTATAGGTCTCCCCTGTACGCCCTGCCCGCCATCCGGCAGTTCCTGCGGGGCTAGCCTGTCGGGCGAACGCAGGCGGGGGCTTCACGCAGGGGGTTCCGCGAAATCCACAATCAGCTGGAGCGACGAAAGGATTTTGTCTGCCCTTGCGGGAATCAGATCCCGGGCTCGGTCCGTGATGGGACGGCTCTTTTCGAACATTGCCTTGTAGTCCTTGTCCTGCACGTGCTGGTCACGCAGGTTCTCGCGTATCTTCGAGGCGACCTCGTCGTAGTATTTCGAGAAGAAGCACAGGAAGTCCGCCTTCGTGAGCCGGAAGTTCCTGCCCGCGCCCGTGTACAGGTTGGCAATCCGGCACTTTTCCAGCTCCTCGCGCATCGCGCGGTATTCCACGGGGTCAGGGATGACGAATGAGACCGTTTCGCCCGTGACCGTGATGTTCTGCCGGTACGCGCCGCTGCCCGCAAAGACGCGGGCAGCTATGTCGCGGATGACCGGGGCGTTGCTGCCAAGCCCCGGCCTCCGGTAGCGCTTGGAAATTTCCACGAGCATACGGGAAGCCTTTGCCTCCGTGATGTAGTACTTGTTGGCAAGCTCGAACACGGACTTGTTCAGGTCGCCGCCATAATAGGCGAGCACGTAGAAAAGCAGCAGCTCCATCTCGGAGGGGCGCACCGCCCCAAAATGGACGTGCTCAAACTCGCCCCTGATAAAGTCTGTCGTCGGTTCCAGCATCGTGTCATTCGTCATACTTGTTCCTCCTGTTGTTGTGATGGTGCGGGGGCGGGCCGCCCCCGGCAGAACCAGGGAGGAAACCCATGCTCCTTCCTGGCTGCTTATGCTGACGGCTGGCCGTTAGTCGCCTAAAAGAGGTCACCCAAGTTTGTCTTTCTACGATAACTGCCCGCATCGCGAATAGACTTGACACCTATCTGCTTTGCGATGTCATTTGTGAGACTTTCGTATTCACCATCCGAAATTGCATGGGTTTTGGTATCCTTGAGCAGCTTCTGCAGAATGATGCTCTCCTTGATTTTTGTGCCGGAGAAGAGGTCCTCAAATGAGTGTTCACCTTCATTATAAAGTCCATGGATGATTGAATGTCCGGCAGGAATCTGTATCTCTGCAAGGCTGTTACAGTTGGTAAAGGCGGCATAGTTGATTACCCGGAGGCTCTTAGGCAGATTGATTGATGTCAGCCCTGAAATATAAAAAGCGTAACAATCTATATACAGAAGTCCTTCGGGCAGGTCTATGGACTTGAGGCTGGAACAGCCTTCAAAAGCTCCGTCACCTATCACCTTTAGCGTAGATGGCAACACGACGGAAGAAAGATTCTTGCACGAATTAAAACCAGAAACATACGTCACGCCCTCGGGGATGACGACGGCAACGATATTTTGAGTATCAAAAGCACTCACTTTAATCCGCTTTACCGGCAGTCCCTGCATGGTTGCGGGAATGACGACCAGCTGCTCTTTGCCCTTGTACTTGGTAATCACAATGCCGGTAAAACTGTCGTCGGCAGGTTCCACCTCAAAGTCTGCTTCGGGTGCGGCCGCCTGCTTCTTGAGCTTGTCTGCACTCATGGACTTGATTTCCGCCATCTTCTTTTCCGATGCCTTTGCCTTTGCGGTAAGCTCCTTGAGGTTCGTGCCGCGCTCATACTCCCAGTATTTATTCGCGTCCTTTGTGTCTCCCAATCTCAACTTATCATCGTTATAAATCTTATAAACGAGCTCTGACGAACCGGGCTTTTCACGCGAGACCCATTTGCCGGTCTCAAAGTTGTAGTCCTCTTTCCAGGTGAAGAAAACCCAGCTTATGTCGTCCCGCTTATTCCCGTTAGGATCCACCGCTCCAGCTTTTGTTTCATACGTACCGCGGCACATCTCGCTACCGGGTCCGTCCGGTGCCCAGATATAGGTGAACTTTCCTTTGTCAAAGGAATAGACTTCCTTCTCAATCCGAATCCACTCGCCGTTCAATGCCTTGTCGATGTTGCCGCTCGGCTTTGCATTGCCGTTCTTGGCGACTTTTTCAGTCTTGTTGGAACTGCCCTTTGCTTGTTTTTCGCCCTTATCCGGCGTTGCTACGGCAACAACCACCACCACGAGCAGTATGCCCAGCGCACACGCCGCATAGTTTGCGTAGCCTGCCACCTTTGCGAGCGCGGGCACTTTCTGCGCCATGCCGTTGAAGGGCAACTTGTCTATAAAGCCCTTCACCTTGCCGCCTGCGGCCTTTGCCTTTTCTCCGGCTGCCTTTGCCGCTTCTTCGGCATTAAAGTTTTTTGCCTCGTTTTCTGCACCGCCTACCGGCGTTCCGCAGCCTGCACAGAACTTTGCACCATCTGCAAGCTCTTTTCCACATTTTGAACAAAATGCCATGTTCGTTCTCCTTATTCCTTTTCTATTATTCAGCAGGGCACATGCCGTGCCCTGTGCTGTTTGCCTTTACATCTGCCCGGGCTTACTGCCAGTCCCAGCGGTTTTCAGCAAAGAAGGCTTTTACCTCTTCCTCGCTCAGGCCGGCCTTTAAAAGCTCCTCGCGCAATTTTACATACTCAGCTTCTCTTCTACTTTTATAGGTACTTGCACGGAAAACGGTAGTCTTAGCCGCGGCAAGCTGCTTCTGAAGCTTTATGGACTTGCTTATGGTCTCTCCTCCTATGATTCCTTTGGCAGTAGATGAAAATTCGTAGGGATCATCTGCATTTGCCCATCCTGCAACATAATCAAGCACGCACAGCTCAAGGCCTTCGGGAATACTCAGTGACTGAATGTTGTCTCCATATATAAAGGCATGTTTTCCCCTGTCGCCTTCGCTCAGATCTGCTTGCACCCACTTAAGGCTCTTGGGGAGCGACAGGGAGGTAATGGCATCTGAAAAAAAAGCAAATGCTCCTGCAAACACGACCCCTTCCGGCACGTCCACCGACGGGATGGGACAGTCACGAAATGCCTCGTTTCCAATAACTTTGAGCGAGGAAGGAAGGTGAACCTCTGTGAGTTTTCCGCAACTGGAAAAACAGTCGTTGGGAATCACCTTGAGACCTTCCGGAAGTGTGATGGACTTAAGGTTTCTACAACCGGAGAATGCCCTCGGACTCAACGTGCAGCTTCCATAGCTGGAAAATTCTATGTCCGTAAAGCAGCTCTTCGCAAATGCATTTTTCCCAATCGTACAATTTGAACCGAGCCAGAGATATCCACCGTTATAGTGCCAGCCACAGCCCCTAAAAGACTCATCGCCTACTATACCGGAAAGAATAACAACTATGTGCAAGTCTTCGCAGTCTGCAAATGCATACCTGCCGATTTCCTTTACCCCCGGAACGTAGAGGCTTGTTATGTTTTTGCCCTGAAACGCCCCCTGGGCTATGCGCACTACCGGCACGTCCTGTATGCTTTCAGGAATCACGACGTCTTCCCGTGTTCCCTTGTAGCCTGTAATCGTAATCTCCGTAAAGTCATCGTTCACGGAAAACTCAAAGTCGTCCTCGCTGTTCGGTTCCGGGTCTGCGGCGAAAGCCGTCCCGAACGTGCAGCACAGCATGGCTGCCACGGCCAGAAAGATGGCACGTCCTGTCTTTTTCATATAACACTCCTTGCGCTTAGCGTCCGCCGACGTGTATATACAAAAGCCCCGCGGACACGACGAGGCGCGACCGCAGGACCTTTTGTTCGGGAGGAAAATAGGACTGTATGTGAATATTGTGTTACGCGGCTAGCTTGGAATGCCGCAGTGCTGGCAGAACCGCCCGCCTGCGTGTCCGCAGGGCATAGTGAGGGCGTATGCGATATGCGATATGCGATATGCGATATGCGATATGCGATATGCGATATGCGATATGCGATATGCGATATGCGATATGCGATTATATGGAGGACATTTTCTTTGTCAAGTGCTTTCGCCCACTTTTTCGCA
>CACYDQ010000011.1 GCA_902773215.1 uncultured Spirochaetaceae bacterium
CGAGTGGTGCAAGGCCCTCCAGACAAAGAAGCCCTCAACCGCCCTCAGGCTGCTTGAGGAAAGCGGCATCATGGCCCTGTTCATCCCTGAGTTCACCCCCTGCCGGGGCTGCACCCAGGCAGACGCGCGGGGCTTCCACGAATTCGACGTGGCGGACCACCTCCTCTATGCGACGGACGGGTCGCGGACGGTGGACTTCCCGCACGATTCCCTTGCGGTGACACTCGCGGCCTTCTACCATGACATCGGCAAGCCCGAGGCCCGGACCACGGAGACCGTCAGGGGGAACGAGATCATCCACTTCCACGGGCACGAGTCCGTCTCCGAGGAGAAGGCACGCGCGTCAATGACGCAGCTGAAATTCCCCAGAAACATGATAGAGAAGGTCTGCCACCTGGTAAAGGAACACATGTTCCACTACGAGGAGAACTGGTCGGACGCCGCAGTCCGCCGCTTCATCATCAGGGTGGGCACGGAGAACTTCGACGACCTCATCGCGCTCCGCCTGTCCGACAACTTCGGGCAGCACAACACCCCGATGGTCGCAGGCTCGCCCGCCTTCAGGCTGCTCCTGGAGCTGCAGGACAGGGTACGGAAGGCGGAGGAAGCAAAGACCGCCCTCTCGCTCAAGGATCTCGCCGTCAAGGGGAGCGACCTCATGGCCATAGGCATACCGCCCGGAAAGGTCATGGGGGCAATCCTCAAGGAGCTCTTCGAAACCGTGACCGACTCGCCCCAGATGAACAACAAGGAGAAGCTCCTGCCCCTGGCGGAGAACATTTATAAAAATACGTTTTAACGCGTTTGCGGGCGTTACCAGCCTCCCGGCGAACAGGTTTTAATAACATATAGTGGGAATCCATGCCTTACGGTATGGCTTCATGACAGAGCCTATTTAATGTACGGAGGCTAGTTATGAAAAAAGCAGCTGTAGGAACAGTCCCCATCATCATGGCACTTTTAATTGCTTCATGCGCAAGCGGCAGGGTCGCGGGCGGCAGAAAGGTGCAGGTTCCGGAATCCCAGAAGGGAACGGGGATGGAGGCCGTAGAGAACGGAAACACGGCGAGCATATCGTTCGACGCGAACACAACCACAGGTTTTTCATGGGATTACATCCTGGACGAGGATGGAATCGTCGAGGAGAAATCCAGCGAGTATGTCAGCAAAAAGCATCCGAAAGGGATGGTCGGATACGGCGGAAAACAGCAGTATGTTTTCAGGGGTGTCCGGGAAGGGAGCACGACGGCGACCTTCATCTACCGCCGCCCCTGGGACGAGTCCAGCACCGTTCACACTGTCAGGGTGGACCTGGCGGTTGACCAGGCGGGTAACGTCACCATAGCGGACATTCGCTAGGCCTTGCGGGACCGGCAGCGGCAGTTCTCCATGCTGCTGCCGGTTCATGCGGGGACACAGAATCAGTTCGGCTTCATGACGAGGGCTTTCTTGAACTCGTCGGAGGCGGACAAGAAAAGTTTGTCGTAGCAGTCGGCGGGGCTGTCCACCATGGACACGCTCCCGTCAAATTCCACGTTGTCGGCAATGCGAAGGGCGGACGTCTTGATGTTCCCTTTGACGGTACATCCCTTGCACAGCTCTACCCTGTCCCTGCCGTCTATGTCACCGTCAACCTTGCCGTATACGACGACGGTTTTTGCCTTTATCCCGCTCACGTCGCATTCAGCGCCTTTGTTTATCTGAAGGTCACCGGTTGCCTCTATGGTTCCGGAGAATTTGCCGCTTATAATCAGGGTATCGGTGAAGGAAAGCTCGCCCTCGAAAACCGTCCCCTCGCCGAATTCGGTCACGTTCGCGCTGATGTCTTTTGCCATGCCTCTTATTGTACCTTATTTTGCCTCCGCCTTTCAACAGCTTTGAGCAGTTTTTTCAGGGCGGCAGTCAGGGAAAGGCTCAGCAGGGCGCACAGTTCCGCCAGCGCGAGCCAGTCACCGTAACGGGTGTAGGGATAGAGCTTCCTGTTGACGGGGACAGCTACTTTCCTGCCCAAAAAGCCCTCCGAAAAGCCTTCCAGCTCCTCCACTACCCTGCCCTCCCGGTCTATGACGCAGGTAACGCCGCTCGCCGTGCTGCGAAGGACCGGGACCCCGTTCTCGGCGGCGCGGAAGACGGACATGGCAAGGTGCTGCCTCTGGCAGACGGGGGATGAGGACCAGGAATCATTGCTTATGTTGAAGAGGCATTCGGCACCGTTTTTGACGAAGCGCGAGCAGAGCAAGCCGAAGGTGTCCTCAAAGCAGATGGGAACCGAAAAGCTGATGCCCCGGCTGGAGAAGACCCTCATGCTGTCCCCGGCTTTCCAGATGAAGCTCCTGTCCGGGAACATACGGTCATACAGGGAGCTGAAGCAGGAATAGAACGGAAGGCTCTCGCTGAACGGAACGAGGTGCTGCTTGACGTACAGCTCCGGATCGGGCGGCACGATTTTTTTCTTCCTGCGGTCAAAGACCAGTGCCGCGTTGCAGTCTTCCCCTTCCCCGTCAACGTGCTGGTTGCCAATGATAAAACACGCCTGGTTCCGTACCATGAGCCCCAGGACGGAGGAGACGGCATTAAAGCGGGCCGTGTCGCTTCTGGCTTCGTAATGGTAGAGAATCGGAGGGACTATGGCGGTCTCGGGCCAGACGACGAAATCCGCCTCCGGGTAAACAGAGAGGGCCTCCTCGCTCAGGGACACGAGCGCCGCCACGTCCTGCTTGTAGCCGTTCTCCGAGTATTTGCGGGAGTCCGCATTGTTCTGCACGAGGATGACCGTGACGTTCCGGGACTCCGGGACGGGGCGGCTGACCTGCCAGCCGAGCAGGACGAAAAGCGATGCGCAGAGGACAAGGACCGCAAAAGGGACGGCTGCCTTGGAGAGCTTTTCCTTTCCGTACAGGACAAAGGCCTGCGCCGACAGGGCGGAGAAAAAAACGCAGCTGGCGGATGCGGCCCAGACTCCGGCAACCGAAGCCGCAAGGAGCATGGGGCGGAACTTCCACAAGCTGTAGCCGGTTATACCGTAGCTGAAGCCAAGCGGTCCCAGGGATTTGAGGTATTCCGTCACGCAGAAGACCAGTGCCATGCAGGGAAACGAAAAAGCCGGGTAGCAGCGGGCAAGGAACTTCATGGCAAGAAAGCACAGGCCGTACAGTATGGAATAGGAAAAAAGGGCAATGAAGAACAGGCCGTGCGCATAACGGGACAGCCAGAAGCACATTCCGGCATAACTGAGCAAACCGAAAAGAAAGCCCAGCACAAATGACATTCTCAAGGAGGAAGTTTCTACAGCATAAAATACCGGGGCAAGGGCAATAAAGGAAAGAAAAAAAAGACCATCCTCAAAGAGGAAATTTGGCTGGCCAAGCACGAAAAGCATGGCCGACAAGAGAACCAGCGCGAGCTTTCTCAACATTACCTGTCAGCGGGGATAGGTAAATTCCAAAGCGCTTTCCTTAAATCCTGCCCGGAACGGAAGGCCGCGACATAATGAGGGGCAACGGAAAGGTGCTCGCCAGTTTTCGGGTTACGGGCTTTTTCCCGTCCCCTGCGGAGCCTCGGCTCAAAGGTACCGAAGCCACGGAGCTCGATTGTGTCACCCTTCTTCATCCCTTCCTTCAGCTCCAAAAGGAGATTCTCGACGACATCCTGAACCAGCTTCTTCTCGTATGATGTATTTTGATATATAGCTTCTACCAAATCATATTTCGTAATCTTATTTCCAGCCATATACCCCACCTCACCAAGAAGAAATTGATAAACAAATAAATTCTCCGCCCCCGGCCCCTCAAACAAAGAGCGAAAGGGACGGAACGATGTTAGTTTGCAGCCGCAGCCTCGGCGTTGAAACTCTTATGGAAGAATTTCATCATCCTGCTTTTCTTGCGGGCAACGGCGTTGCGCTTCTTCACACCCTTGCGGAAAGCAACGTCAAGCTCGGACTGCAAGACCTTATACTTCTCCTCAGCAAGAGCCTTGTCCTTCTTCTGGACAGCCTCGACAAAAGCCCTCTCCGCCGTATGGCAGCGGGACTTAACGGCCTTGTTGCGAACCCTGCGGACCTCACTCTGCGCATGTCTCTTCTCTGCAGATGATTTCTTAACTGACAAAGGAATACCCCCAAAACAAAAAAACTAATATTTTAAGCCCAAAGACTATTACTTGAAATCCTTCGGGCGGCGCTCCTGCTTCTTGCACTTCTGGCACTCAGCATAATTGCGGATCCTTCCA
>CACYDQ010000012.1 GCA_902773215.1 uncultured Spirochaetaceae bacterium
ATTGCTTTTCCGTCTCTACGCCCTCGCAGACGATTTTGAACCCGACATCGTGCATCATTGCGATGGTGTTCCGTATGATTGACCTTCCAGAGGGAGTCTCCACGATGTCCACGATGCTCTTGTCGATTTTGACCAGACTGAGCGGCAGGTCGATCGCCCGCTTTATGTTTGAATAGCCGGTTCCGTAGTCGTCCAGCGAGAACGAGTAGTTCTTCTTGAGCAGGGTCTCCACGTTGTTGTATCCGGTCATGGAGTGCATGTCGGCCATCGACTCCGTAATTTCCATATTGATACGCTCGGAAGGTGTTCCATATTTTTCCTGCAGCTGGTTTATCTTGCTGACGAGGTCTTTCTGCAAAAGCTGCTCCACCGACAGGTTCAGCTCGATGTAGTGTAGGCCGAGGTCCATGAAATCGGGAATCGTCACGAATTTGAAGATGCTCTCCAGGACGAAGTTTCCGACAGGGATAATCAGCCCGGTGTTTTCCGCGGTGGGGATGAACATGTCGGGCGGGATGAAGCCGTGCTGGGGGTCGTTCAGCCGGATCAGGGCCTCTGCGGATGAGAATCGCTTCTGCTTGAGGTCGAATATCGGCTGGTAGTACATCTCGAAGTTGCCTTCCTCGATGCCCTTGGTTATGATATCCGAAATGTTTTCCAAAAGGCGGAAGTTCTTGTCCTTGATGATCTCGTCCGCCTTGAGCAGTATCTGCCCTGACTTGAGATAACGCTGGAAGAAGCGGCAGAACTGCAGCATGCTGTCGATGTTGGAGAAGTCCCGGGGGAACTCCAGCAGGCAGAGCTTTGGGTCCAGTATGGCGGCATAGCTGTCGTTCGTGAGGTTCCGCCACATATCAATCAGTTCCGGGTGGTCCTTCTCTATATCCACCCCGCCCTGGCTGAAGACGACCTGGATGCTTCCCGCCGAATGGTAGTAGAGCTTGTACCCGTTCATCTCGCTGATGATTTCGGCAATCTTCTGTTCGGTCTGCTTGATGAAGCTGAAAAACTTCTCGTCTCCGAAGTAGTTCCTCGCCTCCTGTGCGTTGGCAAAGTTTATGACGAGGAGCGTCGCGCTCCTGTTCGACAGCTTGAGGTTGGTCAGCTGTTTCCTGAGGGCTTCCTTTGTGTACAGTCCGGTGTCGGGGTCGAACATCTCCTCGGGGCGGTAGACGATGAGGTGCACCAGGAGCAGCGTGATGGCGGAGGAAATCATTTCCAGCAGGTAGTCGGCGTTCAGGGACTGGTAGAGCGCGCAGAGGAAGTCTACGATGTAGGTTGAGGTCATCGTCAGCCATTTGACTTTTCCCAGGTAGCGGCGCATTTTGCACAGGCAGATGAAGCCGAAGATGCTGTAGCCCATCCCTATGCCGTACAGGATGAACATGTGCGGTCCCCGCTGGTAGTAGTTTTCCGGGGTTATCGTGAACAGCTGGTGGGTAAAGAGGTTGGACAGTATGACCAGGTGAAGGGTGGCCAGCGGGGCGATGAGGGCAATTCGGTATGCCGTCCTCTGCAGCTTGAAGATGCTGTCGGTCTGGACGAAAATCAGGATGATGTAGGTAAGCATGATGAACTGCCGGACGAACAGGTAGCTGTAGGTGGCGATGTAAGCGACGGCGAGTCCGAACGGAAAACGGTGTATCAGGACGAAGGACCAGTACATGGAGATGTCCAGCATTGTGGAGACGAGGCAGAGCCAGATGACGCGCAGGAAGGCCCTGTTTTCGATTCCCTTGAACATTTTCCGGTAATATATGGAAAAGAGGATTGCTGCATACACAAAAATGGCCACGTAGTTGAATACGAGAATACTTTTCACTTGTAGGGGCTCCCTGCCTGTCCCTTTTAGTTTATCACAGGAATCGAGAAAGGTCTATATTCCGGGCGGGGATGTTTGGGGTTTGACAAGACCCGCTTTATAATAGATAATTAGAGTATTATGGCAGATTTAGATACGAAGAACGAGGAGCGTCCGGCTTCAGGTGGCGGAAATTTCCTGATGGCCCTTTTGGACTTCATTCTCGGTCGGGAAAGCGATCCCCAGCGGAGGGAACTTCAGGCAGTTCAGAAGCAGCTGAACAAGACGGGCTACAGGTTTTACAAGTTCAGTAAAGAAAGGCTTCTTGCTCCTTTTGCCGTGTTCATCTACGAGATTTATGAGATTGTTGACCCTCTGAGGGAGTTTTTCCTGGAGAACACGGCGAACAAATACTATGCCCATGCGGTTATCGAGTATTTCAAGACAGAGAAGATTAATCATCTTGTAGATACCGTCTCAGATGAAAGCCTGACTGAGCGTGGCAAGAATATGGAATTTCCCGCGCTCGCCGAGGAGGCCCATAAGAGTTTCAATGCGCTGACCGCGACATTCGGCAAGGAGCTGTCGGGCAAGGTTAATGCGATGTACAACTCTGTGGTAGCGCTCAAGCAGTTCTGCATGATTGACTATTATATCATCCTGCGGCGCTTCAAGCCTGATTTGGAGGAACATAAGTTCATTCCGCACCTGAGCTTCGGTCAGATTGGTAAGAAATCTGCTGTAGATATTGTCCCCGACTTCCTTTCTGCCGCCGTGAATCTTCTGTGCGTGGATGACTGGACGGCGCAGATGGAGTTCATCTCTACCTTACCCGGCTTCAAGGGCTTTGATGACAAGAAGCTGGGGGAATTACATGACAAGCTTCTTAAGATGAACTCCCTCTCTGTTTTCGCGAATTTCGGCAAGCTGTTCCTGCATGACCCCTCTTATACCGCTGCCTCTAGTTTTCCGGCGGAGGACATAGTGAAGGCTTATCTGGATGAGCTCTCCCACGAGATGGAGGAGACCCTGCAGGACATCGACACGAAGAAAAAGAACGAGCTGCTTGAGAAGCAGATGAAGGAAATCTTTGGTGGCGCGGAAATCCTTGAACTGCAGAATTACACGGAGGACTCTTCTGAGATTCTTGAAGGCATACGCGTGAACTTGGAGGAAGGAAAGCAGATTTCCTATTCCAAGTGTATGCAGGCAAAGTATTTCCATTCTCTGGTGAATACTTACCTGAGCAAAAATCTCCTTGAGTTCGTCGAAAATTTTTCTGTCCGGGCAGAGATTCGCGGGAGCGAATACACGGCAAAATTCTCGGCGGAGTACCACCAGATGCTTGCCATCGATGATGAGATAAAAAAGCTGGACATGGAGCTGGGGCAGGGCTTCCCCAACGGCTACAAAATCGCCGTGCTGGCAGATGCGGCTGCACGGTCGTCCGACGCCGCCGAGAAGCTGTATGCCGAGGTAAGCTCCGTGAACAAAGCGTTCGCAGATCAGCTGGGCGAAGGAATGAACATACTCCACACCGTGCTCAGGAAGCTTACGGAGCTGCTTGAGGACAAGAAGTCCATAAGCCCTGCTATCGTAAAAAACTGGAACAATATCGATGAATATCTCCGGGAACCGACTCTGAAAACCCTGACTGAATCCACGACTCGTCTGACAACCTTCGTCGCCCTGATGGACAGCTTCAAATAGGCGGTATTCCATGTTCAACAGCTTGACCGGCATTATAACGGAAAAATCCAGCCAGAGGCTCTGCCTGGACACGCACGGCATAGAGTGGGAAATTCTCTGCCCTGATACCAGCATCCAGTCCCTGCCTCCCGTTGGTGAGACGGGGCGGGTTTATACCTGGCTTCAGCATACAGATGCCTTGATGAATCTCTACGGCTTTGTGAGCGCGGGGGAACGGTCTCTTTTCTTTGATTTGCTCAAGGTGGACGGCATAGGTCCTAAGGGAGCGCTCAAGATTATGGGATCTGTCTCTTCTGCGCAGCTGGTACGGATATTGGACGAAGGGAATTTGGAAGCCTTGCAAAAAGTGCCCGGGGTCGGCAAGAAAACTGCCGCCAAGATGCTCTTGCAACTCAAAGGCAAGCTCACCCTCTCTGAGGGGACGAGCGGGGCTGCCCCGTCCTCCGCTCCCAAGTCCCCCTATTCGGACGTAATCGGGGCGCTCGTTGACATGGGCCATGAGAAGCGCAGCGCGGAGCAGACCATCGCCCGGCTCGTGGAGGAGCTTGCCAAGGACGAAAGCTTTTCTTCCCTGGGGCAAGCTCAGAAAGAAGACCTGCTTTTCCGTAAGGCCCTCGTGGAGATGGCCAGATGAACAAGAGCGTGACGGCAAAAAGTACATATTCACGACCTAAGGGGGCAAAAGAAGCCGAGGCCGACGACATGAACATAGTTGCCCAGCTGTCCGCCCAGGCCGCGCAGGGGCTTTCCCAAGGATCTTCCCATATCGTCCGTGCTGATGCCGCAAGTGATGACGATGCTCAGGAAGGTAGTCTGCGTCCAAAGAGCCTGAGGGAATTCCAAGGGCAGAGCGCGATAAAAGAGAACCTTTCGGTATTCGTAAACGCTGCCCGTGACCGCAAAGAAGCACTTGACCACCTCTTCCTGATTGGTCCGCCCGGCTTGGGCAAGACGACGCTTGCGCAGATTACCGCCGCCGAGCTCGGTGTGGAATTCAAGGTGACGAGCGCGCCTGCGTTGGACAAGCCTAAGGATCTGGCGGGAATCCTTTCCACCATAACGGAGCGGACGGTCTTTTTTATAGACGAGATACACAGGCTCAAGCCCGCGATTGAAGAAATGCTCTACATAGCGATGGAGGACTTTGAGCTGGACTGGGTGATAGGGCAGGGGGCCGCCGCACGCACGGTCAGGATACCCATACCCCGCTTCACGCTCGTGGGCGCGACGACCAAGGCAGGAATGGTGTCTTCTCCGCTCATCAGCCGCTTCGGAATCGTGCAGAGATTCAACTTCTACACGAATGAGGAGCTTGCTTCGATTATCAGGCGGTCCGCAGGCATACTGAACGTGTCGGCGGATGAGGATGCGTCCATGCTGATGGCCTCCTGCTCCCGCGGTACGCCCCGCATAGCAAACCGCATTCTGCGCCGGATGAGGGATTTTGCCCAGGTGGCAGGCAGCCCTGTCATAACACGGAAAATCGTCGAGGACGGACTTACCAAGCTCGGCATAGACTCGCTCGGGCTGGAACGCTACGACAGGGAAATCCTCTCTTCGATAATAAACAATTTTTCCGGCGGTCCGGTTGGGGCAGAAACCCTTGCGATTTCGATCGGGGAAAGCCAGGACACGCTTGAGGACTATTACGAGCCATATCTGATACAGTGCGGCCTGCTCCAGCGGACACCCCGGGGCAGGATTGTGACTGACCGCGCATACAAGCACCTTGGAATTGAAAAGAGGGGAGGGGGAGATGAAAACCAGCGACTTCTATTTTGACTTGCCGGAAGAGCTTATCGCTCAGAAGCCATGCACGGAGCGGGGCAATGACCGGCTGATGCTGCTCGGAAGGGCAAGCGGGGCTGTCGGGCATCACGTCATGGCCGACCTGCCTTCTCTGATAGACGACGGTACCCTGATGGTATTCAATAACAGCCGTGTGCGACGGAGCCGCTGCTATGGCATACGGGTTCTGGACAGTGGACAGGACGGGCGGGAGCAGGAGTTCATGTTCCTGAACCAGACGGGGCCGGACGGGGATGCCTGGAACACGATGGTCAAGGGGGCCAAGAAGGTCAAGCCGGGGGCTTGCTACCGCTTCCCGGACGGCTCTGAGGGCGTGATTCAGGATGATGCTGGCAACGCCGGGACTGAGTTCCGCACGATACGCTTTCCCTTCCGCCTGACGGAGGACTGGTTCGAGCGGAACGGCCACATCCCCCTGCCTCCTTACATCAGGAGGGAGGACACGGACATAGACAGCGAGCGTTACCAGACGGTCTATGCCAAGGAGACGGGGAGTGCGGCGTGTCCTACGGCGGGGCTGCACTTTACCGAAGACATGCTCGCCTTGCTGAGGGCGAAGGGCGTGGAACTGGAATGGCTGACCCTGCACGTGGGGCTCGGAACCTTCCTGCCTGTCCGCGCGGACAACATAGAGGAGCACAAGATGCACGAGGAAGTCTACACCGTGCCCTATGATGTTGCCGACCGCATAAATAAGGCGAAGGCGGACGGGCGCAAAATCCTTGCCGTCGGCACGACGAGCGTCAGGACTCTGGAAAGCGCGAGCGATGAGAACGGCATAGTGCAGGGTGGTACCGGAAGGACGAGCATCTTCATGTATCCCGGATACCGCTTCAAGGTTGTTGACCAGATGTTCACGAATTTCCATACTCCCGAGTCCACGCTGATAATGCTGGTCAGTGCGTTTGCCGGTCGTGAGAACATCCTGAACGCCTATAAGACCGCCGTTCAGGAGAAATACCACTTCTTCTCTTATGGGGATGCAATGCTGATAAAGTGATTCGCCGGTGTAAAAGCGGCCGGCTTTTGCGCTGGCTTAGCTTAACAGCTGAAGGTTATACTCCAGCAAGTTCAGGAACTGATCTTTCAGGATGGGAGGAGTGACGTTCCTGTTAAATTCCTCCTGGCTCAACTCTTCGGCGGCGACAAGAAAATCCGACACGGCCTTGTCCGTGAGAGGAAGCTTGGAGCCAATGAGCTTGTTCTCCAGTTCCCTGGAGCGGAATACCATTTCTCCCACGAATGCTATTTTCATATCGGCAATCACGTCATTCTCGGTGTCCACGAGGAAGACGAAGCTCGCGCTCAGAGGCGAGAGCTTGCTGTCAGGCCCGATTCTTTTGAATACCGAGATTTCCCAGTCGCTGACGGGAACCCTTATCTTTGTCAGTACGAACGATTTTGGAATTTCCGTGAATTTCAAGAAGGGGATATACTTTGTCGTAGACGGGGTTTTTACCTCAAGCCGCGCGTCAAGGGCGAGAAGTGGTGCGAAGAGCGTTCCTTTCTGTCCCTCCCGGCATATATTCCCTGCCAAGGTCGCGATGTTTCTGATTGGACCGGTCGCAGTCGATTCAACGGCATCATATAGAACGGACGGAATGTTCGTTCTTCCCATGGAAGCTATCTGGGCCAGCGTGACCGCCGGGCCGAAGTCTATGTATCTCTCCTTCTTGTCAATGTTCTGAAGTTCCGCAATTCCATAGGTTGATACGGCCTTGCAGTGGGGATCTGTGAACTGAGTACAGCTGCCGACAATCCTCAGATCACTGACGGTTTTTATATGATAAAAAATGTCGGCTAGGTTTTTCGCAAGGAGGAACGTGCCCCTATTTTCTTCCATTCTTCTTTCCCTCCCGCTTATGCTTCGTTGCTATGGCATACAGGATACCGTTTATGTAGCTGTTGCGGTCGGTGCAGCAGAAGTCCAGATCCTTTATCATGCTCGTAATCCTCTGGATATCGGGCCTGCAGGAAGGGATAATCAACTGGTATGCCGTAAGGATTTTGCCGGCATCACAATAGCCGCATAGGTTTATCCCGGCCTGTTTGAATCCAGTCATGATGTCATTGTATTCGGGGAATGTCTTGAAGTATTCCAATGTGATGATGCTGGAGTCCCGTATCGTTGCGACGGGTATTATGCAAGAGGGAACTGGTTTGCCGTCAATCAGGACCATGCAGTTTCCGCAGTGTCCCTCCATGCAGCCGCATTTGACCTTGTATAGTTTTTTGCTCCTAAGAACGTCCAGCAGGCTTTCGTCCGGGTTTGCATCGAGTATTTCTGTCTCATCGTTTAGCGTCAGTGGAATCTGCATTTTCTACCTCCTCCGCCGGGGCTATGGGTCTGGTTTCCGGCTTGTTTTCCTCCGTATCCTCTGGCTTCGGTGCTTTCTGGGATTGCAGAGTTTTTATCTCCTGATATATTCTATCATATTGTACAGGCAGGGTATCCAGCTGGGTTCCAAGAGCCTGTGACAGGGCCTGCAAGTATGCGGACGGGATGACCTGATATACCAGTTCCCCGATTTGTTCCGGGTTTCCGTCACCGTTCATGAAGGTGATGTTTATATCGTCGCATTCCGCTTTTCTTCCTTCTGTCAGGGTGCTCAGGACTTTCTGGATGCCTAATTTGATAGAGGCTTCTGCTGCGTTGGAATTCAGGATGTGCCCGCCGCTTATGTTGATGTGAATCTTCTTTATTCTGTCGGAGAACGTATGACTGTCCAGCTCCACCTCCACTGTCGCTGCTGCGAAGGAGCAGGAATGGAATGGCTCACCCCTGAATTTCTCGTTGTCCCACGTCTTCTTTTGCACGCTCCTGAGCTCGTGCGTTACAGAGATGGGTAGCTCGTCTTTGTCTTTCTTCTTTTTGATGGTCTCACAGCATTTCTTGAGCAGGACCGTCATTATGCTGATGTTTGCATACGCACTCTCGGGGAGAAATGGCTCGCTGCCGCCCTCAAAGTTGGAGTTTATCTTTATGCGCGAGGTTTTTATGTCGAGGATGTCGGACGCAAGGCGAATCCAGATGTCTTCTATGGAATCAGAGAGCGGCGGGCTGTGTATGGTGAGGCTGCCGTCTTTTTCCAGCGTTACTTCCAGCTCCTGATCTGCCCCGTATATCTTGGAACCGTAATAAAAGGAGCCTTCGTATCCTGCCGCGAATCCGATGCCCCGTATCGGCGGAACGAAGGGAGATGGCAGGAACTGCTTGGAAAAATCTGCCGCTCTGGCCAGGCTCTCCCTGTTGTAGAAGATGTACTTGTTGTTGAAATCGCTGGACTCAAACAGCTTGTCTATGCATTCTTCTGCTTTTGGAAGCTGGAAGCTGAAGGGCATGTCAGGAAGCTGGTCGTCCGTTTTCATATTATTGAGGTTCATCTTCCTTATTTCGTTCGGGAAGATGAGCGAGTTGCCAGGTTCCTTGTTAAGTTTCCGTACGAGTGCTGACAGTGCGTTCTCCATCGCGAAGAAGGAGGCTGTGTCAATCAGCTGCATGTCTATCGACAGAGGCGGAGTATTTGAAGACTTTGCCTTTACCTGTATGCTGATGTTGTCTGCTTTGTAACAGGAGGAAGCAGCGATGGCTATCCTGTCTATTATTTCCCCTATGAAGACGTTTGTGCTGCCGGAATCCAGGGATGCTTCAACTTTGAGGGCCTTGAGCTTGCCGCTTCTGGTTGCCCCCAGTTCCGTGTGGAAGTGGATGGGCTTCATGCAGTCTATGTAATCTTCTTGCTCCTGCCTGCTGTAGATGAGTTTGACGGGAACATTGAGCTTGTAGGAGGCGACCGCTGCCTGGCATGCTATGACCGAATTATACCAGATGCTGTTCGTAGAACGTTCCCAGTCTTTTGTTCTGATTACATTAATTTTGTCGGAGGAAAGCTTCATGGCTACGGATAAATACTCCCTCAGATTGCTTATCCATTGGGAGGGGGAGTATACGTTCAGGCTGTCTCCGCTAAATGAGCAGAGCGCTCCGCAGGTTTCCCGGTAGTTCCGGGGGCAAAACGAATACGTCCAGTCGTTCTGCACACGGACCTCCGACTCTTTCATTTCCGCATCTATGCCTTTGCGTATGCCGCTTTCCATCGTGAAGCAGTCACCGTATTCTACGGTGCGTTCCCACTCCCCGTTGTCGAATATCTCTTTGCCTCCGGATTCGTCATCTTTGTTTTCTATGTAGCTTTCAATCGGAATGTCATCGTAGCTTATACGGATGCTGGCCATTGCCCTGTTCACGCTTTTCATGTCCGGGCCGACCAAAAGACCTATCGGTTCTCCGGCATACGAGACATTGCCGTCGCAGAAGACTTTGATTTTTCCTTCCGCGCTGTCCAGCAGATTGCTCCCGGGAACGTCGCGGGCCGTGATAAGCACGCATCCTTCAACGATCTCGTCCTGACTGATTGATGTTATTATTCCACTGTCTACGGGGCTCCGTATGGTAACAGCGTAGAACATATTCTTAAGGGAGAGGTCGCTGCAAAAATCGTTCCGGAAGGTGATTGCCGCGGCACTCTCTTTGTCCTTATGCATGATGTTTCTCCCCGATCTTCTTTATCACGTCTATGACAAAAGCGATGTCCTCCTCCGTCATGTCGGGGAAAAGGGGTATGGTGATTGTCTCGTTGTAATGCTGCTCCGCGTTGGGGAAGTGCGCCGCATCGAATCCCTCGTAGAGCTTGTTCCAGTAGCTGAAGTGGAAAATCGGTATGAAGTGGACGCTTATGCCAACACCTGCTGCCTGCAGTTCCTGCGCGAATGTGTTCCTGTCGCAGTGGAGCTTGGTCAGGTCCAGGCGCATAAGGAAGAGGTGCCATGAGTTGCCCTCGCCGTCCGGCGGCAGCTTTATGAAGTCAAGCTTTCCCAGCTCCGCCTTATACTTCTCGACATGCTCCTTGCGCTTCCTGTCAAACTCGTCCGCCTTTGCCAGCTGCACCCTTCCTATGGCCGCCAGAATATCGGGGAGATTGTACTTGTAGCCGGGGGCGATGATGTCGTATTCCCACGAGGCCTTGGGCGAGGTGTAGCGGTCCCAGGTCGTCCTGTCCATCCCGTGCATCCGCATGACGGTCATGCGCCTGGCAAGCTCATCGTCGTTCGTGGTGACAATGCCGCCCTCGCCGGTCGTAATCGTCTTGGTCACATAGAAGGAGAACACGCCCGCATCGCCTATGACCCCCGCGTAGCCCTTGCTGGTCTTGCTGGGGAAGGAGTGGGCCGCGTCCTCTATGACCCTGACCCCGTATTTCTTCGCGAGCTTCATTATCGCGTCCATGTCGCAGACGTTCCCTGCTATGTGCACGGGGACGATGGCGACGACATTCTTGCCGCGCGGGCTTTCCAGAATCTCTTCTATCTTTGCAGGGTCAATCGAATAGCTGTCTTTCTCTATGTCGGCGAAGTACACGTCAGCACCGAGCAGGCGGGCACATGCCGCCGTGGAGACGAATGTGTAGGGGGTCGTTATGACAGCCTTGCCGGGGCCGACACCGCATGCTTCCATCGCGAGCACCATGCCGCTCGTGTTGCTGTTGACGGCAAGCGCGTGCTTTGCCTCTACTTTCGCGGCGAATTCCTGCTCGAATGCGAGGGCTTCCTTTCCTGTCGTGAGCCAGCCGCTCCGCAAGACCCTGAGCGCGGCTTCCTCTTCCTCCGTTCCTATCGATGCCCTGAAGAAGGGAACTTTCAGCGCGTTTCCTGTATTGTCTGCCATTAGAGAACCACCTTGACTGAATTTGACATATTGACCACCTTGCCGTCCTGCTCCTGTGCCTTGTAGAACTCATCGAGTGTCGGGACGGCGGAGCGCAGGAGCCGTAAGAGCTCGTCCTTGTTCCGGTACAGGTTTTCCTTGCCCGGGGTATACGTGCATATCGGGGCAAGGCTTTCCACGAGCCGGGAAAGGTCGAAGGTCCGGGGCGGTATGTTCGTCAGCCTGAGGATTTTCTGGTAGTCCGTCGGCTGGGGCTTCTCTTCGTCAAGCCAGAGGGGTTCCACGAGCCGCTCCCCGGGGCGGGTCCCGATGAATTTGATGTCTATGTCCTCGTATGGCTCGAAGCCAGCGAAACGGATAATCTGCTCGGCGAGATCGAGTATCTTTATGGGCTCTCCCATGTCCAGCAGGTATGACGCGCCGTTCACGCCGACCCCGCCCGTCTGAAGGACGAGGGAACATGCCTCGGGAATCGTCATGAAGAAGCGCTCCATGTCGCGGTCAGTGACGGTGACGGGACCGCCGTTCTGAATCTGCTCCATGAAAATCGGCAGGATGGATCCGCGCGAGCCCAGGACGTTGCCGAAGCGGACGAACATGAACGACTGGCCGTCTTTGACCCTGCCCGCCGCGTCGTTGACGAGCTTCTCGCAGAGCATCTTGCTGACCCCGTAGACGCTCACCGGGTCCACCGCCTTGTCCGTAGAAATGAGGACAAAGCGGCTCGTCCCTGCCTCAAGTGCGGCATCGAGCAGGTTCTTGGTGCCGAAAACATTGTTCTCAATGGAGGCGACAGGGTTCTCCTCCATCATCGGGACATGCTTGTAGGCCGCGCAGTGGAAGATGACGTCGGCATGGGTCTTGGAAACGATGTACTTCATGTACTCCCGGTCCTTCATGTCTCCGATTATCGGGACGACCGAGGCCTTCTCTCCCACGCCCTCGTTCTGCAGGATGTGCAGCTCGCGGTAGATGCCGACTATCGAATTCTCCCCGTGGCCGAAGAGGTAAATGCGCTCGCAGCCGCCGGACAGGAGCTGGCGGGACAGCTCCGAGCCGATTGACCCGCCCGCCCCGGTGATGAGGACCCGCTTGCCCTTCAGGTATGCGAGGCTCTCGTGCAGGGGGATGATGATCGGCGTGCGGCCCAGGATGTCCAGGGGGTTGATGTCCCGGGCCTGGATCAGGTGGGCCTTGCCGTCTATGACCTGGCTTATGGACGGCAGGATTTTGATGCGGAAAAAGCCGCCTTCCTTGAGCGAGTTGTAGATGGACCGGATCCGCTCGCTGCTCGCGCTCGGAATGGCGATGATCGCCTTGTCTATCGCCGTCACCCTGAGCAGGGGGGCTACCTCGTCAATCGGTCCCAGGACCGGGATGCCGTCTATCTTTGTGCCGATGAGCTTCTTGTCGTCGTCCAGGAAGGCCGCGACATGGCCGAAAATTCCCTTGCGTATCAGGTCCTTGGCAATCATCTGCCCGGCAAAGCCAGCCCCGATGATGTACAGGTGTGTCTCTACTTTGTCCATTCTATCCCCGTTTTTCCCACGTTCCTACCATAGTAGCACAGATTCCTCCCTGTTTCAACAGGTGGAATCGGGTCCGGCTTGAGGCCGGCGCCTGTATGGGACACTGCTATTGCCCGGGCGGACAAAAACCGCTACAATCAGACGCATGATAGACAGCACTCATTACTTTGACTGGGCGGCGACTGCCCCCGCCGATTCAGAAATTCTTCGTGAGGCACTGGCTTTTTCGCTGGAACACTGGGGAAACCCGTCGAGTATCCACGAGGCAGGGACTGATGCGCGGGCGGCTTTGGAAAGCTGCCGGTCGGATGCGGCTGAAGTCTTGGGAGTCCCGGCAGGGAGTGTTTTTTTTACCTCCGGCGGGACAGAAAGCGACCACATTCCCCTTCTGTCCGTGCTGACCCGCCCGCAGAAGGGCAGCGTACTCTTGTCTCAGATCGAGCACCCTGCAAACAGGGAGATGGCGAAGTCCCTCGCCTCCTGCGGGTGGAAAGTCATTGAGGTCAAATCGGATAAGAATGGCATTGTTACTCCCGAGGCTGTCATAAACTCGCTCCGCGATGACAGCGCGTTCGTCAGCGTTATGGCCGTGAACAACGAGACCGGGGCCGTACAGCCCCTGTACGAGATTGCGGATGCGCTGGCAGAACAGGGCAGGCAGGGACGGAAGCCCTTCTTTCATGTGGACTGCGTTCAGGCCGCAGGAAAGATTGAGCTGGATTTAGCGCATAAGGGCATAGACTCCGCGGCATTCTCCGCCCATAAGATACGCGGGCCGAGGGGAATAGGGCTGCTGTATGCGGCAAAGTCCTTCACCCCGTTCCTGCGGGGGGGCGGGCAGGAAAAAGGCATACGGAGCGGAACTGAAAATCTCTTCGGTGCAAAAGCTTTCTCGCTCGCGCTTGAGCGGTATTATATCCGTAAGGACAAGCCGGAAAGCCTTGTCCGGTTTGAGACACAGCGGAATTGGACCCGGGAATTCATCCGGGGTCTTATGGAAATAAAGGGGGCAAGGATTCTTCCGTATGCCCGCGAGGATGAGTCAAACGAAAAACTCTATAGCCCGTGGGTCGTGCAGGCCGCCTTCCCCGGCATTCCCGGGCAGGTCATGGAACGGGCCTTGAGCGCGGACGGATTCTATATCTCTACGGGAAGCGCATGCTCATCTGGCTCTCATGCCCGTCCCATCTTGGACGGGCTTGGAATCAGCGCGGCAGAAAAGGAAGGTGCCGTGCGTTTCAGCTTCGGCAGCGAGACCTCGCAGAAAGCGATGGCAGCCCTGCTGGAAGAAGTCAAATCCGTTGCGGGGAAGTTCCTCGGCTAGAGCTGACAGGGGTGGTGTTTTGGTACCCCCCTGTTCCCAGGCAGGACGAAAGCCTGCCTCCCTTACGCCAACGGCACAGCGGACGACACGATGCTACTTCCAGTTCTTCCACGCGTCAATGAACTCTATCATAAACTGCTGTACGTCGGAGAACCACTTGCGCTGGAAGTCGCAGGCGGGGCGGCCGATGTAGCGGAAGTGCCAGCTTTCCCAGCGGAAGCCGGTCACGTCCTCGTAGCCCTGGGGGAACGAGAGCGACCAGCCGTAGTCCTCGGAGTGGGCGTAGACCCACTGCCCCATCTTGGTGTCGGCGAAGTCATCGCTGACGGAGCCGAAATCCACAGCCACGCCGAGCTGGTGCTGGCTGGTCCCCGCCCGGGCAGACTCGCGCTCAGCCTCCTCCAGGCCGTCAACATCGACCCAGTGCTGGAAAAGCCATTTCTGGTATTCGTATGAGCGGTAGGTGGAGCTGACGAGCAGCCGTACCCCGTCCTTGAGCGAAGCCCGTGCCATCTGGCAGAGTGCCTCGTATGCCTCCGGGCGGAGCGAGAGGTTGTTCTTGTTGATGTCGAAAAGATCGTTTTTTTCCAGATGCACGAGGTCCTTGGGCACGTAGTCCGCGCCGACGTTGTGCTTCTTGTCAATCAGGTAGTAGAGGGAAAGGTCGTCCGTGCGGAAGCCTTTCTCCTCCTCCAGGACCTGCTCCAAATCCGTCAAGAACTCAGCCCGGTTATCGGCTGTCAGGGGCATGGCAGCCTTCGCCTTGGGAGACAGGCTTTGCAGGACCGCGTCCAGCTTGTCCAGGTCAGCCCGGGAAGGATAAGGAAGGGTTTTCTCCGCCTTAGCGAGCACTGCCGTGGCGGGGGACGGCTCAAGCGTCTGCGACGGCTCTTGCCCCACTGCCGGTGCAAGGGGGGAAGCCTGTCCGGCATCTTTCCCGGTCACGACCGACCCCAAGGCAGTCTGACTTTGTCCCTGCCGGGCGCATGAGGATACTGCCACAACGAGTGGAAGCAAAACAAAAAGAAAAAACTTATGTGTCCGAAACTTCTGTGACCGCATGTATGACATGGAAACTGCTCCAGAACCCCGTCCGTGTCAGCGACTCATGCGCGGATTCGGAAGGGTTCATTATGAAGACCTTGTTGCCGCTCTCCTCGCCATCGTTCATCGTCGCAAGGATAATACCCACGCCGGAA
>CACYDQ010000013.1 GCA_902773215.1 uncultured Spirochaetaceae bacterium
ATGTCTTCGTCGTGCTCGTGATGAACTTCATTTCCATATTCATCCAGGGATTTGAGATGCGCAAGATGAAGTCTTTCTATAAAAAAACGATACGGCCCCGCCTTGAGGCCCTGAAGGAGGTTCAGTCGGTATGAGCGATATGCCAGATGAAGAGACAGACGGTTCTGCGGACTGGACCGGACCGAGCGACGCGCTGCTCGTCTACAAGAAGCAGTTCATTCAGTTCGGAATTTTTATAGCCTTCCTTGTCGTGCTCTTCGCGGTCACGGCTGTTTTCGCGGCTCTCTCATCCTCGTCCCTGAGGCGGGGGCTGGGGGACTGCGTCCGTGCGGCCCTTGACGGCAATGGCTACGAAAATGTCATGCTGGAGGCCCCCTACGAGATAAAGGGTCCCCTGTCGGTCACCGCGTCGGCATACAGAATCTCGGGTTCCAAGTATACCCATGCGGTCATCATCAGGCTGACGACGATGGCAGGCCCCGTTCCTGCGGTTTTCCTCTATGACGGCTCTTCCGCCAAGGCTGATTTTCTCTGCTACCTTTCCCTGAGCAAGCGGGTGGAGCGGATGCTTTTGGACAGCACCCGGCATTCCCTCATAGAGTACTGGGCCGTGCGGCTGCCGGGTATGCTTTCCGTACCCAAAGAGGAGGTCACGCAATGAGAACATACAGGATAGAGGAGGAAGCTTCCTTCGGCTTCATGCTCTCGTCGTTCGCCCTGATCATTCCCTTTCCGGGCCGCTTTGCCTATGGCATTTTGCTCGTCATTCTGCTGAACGCGCAGATGCTTTCCATAAGCCTTTTCCGCAGGCTGGTGGAGCTGTTGCACCTGGACGACTTGCTCTCGGTCCTTACGGCCGCCATGCTGCTCTGCGAGAGCATCATTTTCAAGCAGCTGCTCGCCCTCTACTCGCCCCTCATGGCGCTGACTCTTTCTTATGCCATATACCTTCCTGCGGTCTCCTCCTTCATCATCTCCCGCTTGCGTCCTGCCGATTCTGCCTTGGACAGCCGGGGCGAGGTGAAGGACAAGCTCGGTCAGTCCCTGTCTTTCTCTGCCCTTGCCCTCGTGTTCTTCCTGCTGCGGGATGTCCTGGGCTACGGAACGCTGACCCTGCCCGGACGGAAGGGGCTTCTCTGCCTGAACATCCTGTCACAGAGCGAGAGTGCCCATACCGGCGTGTTCCTTGCGTCCATCCCGGGCGCAATCCTGCTCGTGACCATCTCGTTCGTCCTGGCCTGGCAGATTCGCAGGAAATTCGATTCGCTCGGAGGTGCCTCAGATGATAGCGTTGCTTGAGCTTCTGTATTATGTGGCGTTCACGAGCGTCGTCTTCGTGTACGGGCTGGGGATAAACCGCGCCATGACGATAAGCGAGCATCCCCGCAAGCTGTTCAACGGTGCTCTCAAGATGTTCATCAGCGTGAGTTCCTCCACGGCAATCAGCTATCTGGTCGCGGGCGAGGTTCTTGCGCCGGTTCATCTGGCGGAGCTCTACCCCCTCATCGCCGTCCTCGTATTCTCTACCATCTCCATCTTCATCGAGTCGGTCGTCAGGATTACGACCAAGAAGAGCACGGCTGAGTACACCGCATCGATTCTTTCTGTTCTTCTCGGGGTAGGGGAGGGGGCTTCCGTGCTTGAGGCGGTGCTGATTGCCTGTTTCTGCGTGGTTTCCTTCCTTTTTGCCATCTTGGTCCTCTATATGCTCCGGAAGAAATTCTCCAACAAGCTGGGGCTTGTCCTCATCAGCATTTCCGTCATACTCCTGACCCTGCATTTCGTCGATGTGTCATGGTTTTCATTCTTCGGGGGGGTAAAATGATTTTCTCAATCCTCATGACGCTCCTCGTCCTGTTCAGCGTCGCCTGCGTCCTGTTCTTCATTTTTTACCTCCTGCTTCCGTCCCTGAACGCCCAGAAGGTCAATACGTCCAACCCCCTTTTCTCCGAGCAGGAGTTCCAGACTCCGCCGCAGTCCCAGAAGGTGAAGTCTTCCAAGAGGGCTGTCGTCCTTTGTTCCCGTGAACACGGCATGGGTGCGAACGGGGAGGGCTACCGGGGGCTGCCGGACTGTTCTTTTTATGATTCCCAGTTCGAGACGCAGGGGGAATGCAAGTATGGCTGCATAGGGCTCGGCAGCTGTGCCAAGGTGTGCACCAAGAATGCAATATCGATTATAAACGGTACTGCCGTTGTCAACGCCTTCTGTGACGGATGCGGTGACTGCCTGAGCAAGTGCCCGCGCGGCCTGATAAAGCTCGTGGAACGCTCGTACTCCCAAGGGGTCTCCTGCAATGCCTACACGATGTGGGGCGGTTCCTACGACGAGAAGTGCGGTCAGTTTGACTCCAGCCTGGATTTGTCCTCCGCAAGTGTCGTGAAGCCTAGAAGCTATGCCTTCTGGCACGGGCTGTACGGGCTGTTCCACCGGGGATAATGCATGGCCGAGACGAACATCTGCCTGGGGCTTTCCGCGCGCGGATACCTTTCCTCTTCCGGGGCAAGCATGGAGGATGACTACCAGGAGCTGCTCAAGCCCTTCTTCTCTTTCCTGTATGCGAACCCTTCGGTTCTCTTTGCGTTCTCTTTCTCAAGCAAGCTCTTTTCATTCCTTGAGAAAAATCATCCGGAGTCGCTTGAGATACTGAGGGAGCTGTATGTCCGCCGGCAGCTGGAATTCATGGGGAGCGCATACCATGACCCCATGCTGCCTCTTCTCTTTCCGACTGACCGGACCTCCCAGATAGAGAAGATGAACAGCATGATCCGTTCGCTTTTGGGGAAACGCCCGAGGGGCATGGTACTTCCGGGCAGCGTGTGGGATTATTCCCTCGTGACGAGCCTCAGCTCATGCGGCATGGAGTATGTCGTCCTTGACTCCACCCTGGTTCCGTCGTCTTCCCGCTCTTTTTACCCGCTCATAACAGGCGGCATGGGAAAGAGCCTCAAAGTCCTCTGCGTTCATTCCGCTCTTGCCCCGGACTTTGACGGCGGTGAGGAGCCTGCCGCATGGCTTTCCCGCATACAGAAGGCTGTCTCCAAGTCCCCTGCCGTGAACGGAAGCACGGGCGGGAACGACAGTCCTGTTGTGGCAGTGACCTTTGACCTTCCGGCCTTCAGAAAATTCTTCACGTCTCCTTTCTTTGCGTATGTCATGGGCTATTTCACGGACAGGGATGACGGGAAGTACCAGGGAATCCGCTTTACCCTGCCGCAGCTTTACCTGAAGTCTGCCAAGACCTTCATCCCGGCATATATACCGGCGGGCATGAACTGGAGCATGGCACGCTGGTCCAGAAAGCCTTTTGAGTCATGTGAGAACAGGAGCCGCTTCCCCCTGACGGTATACGACTACCTGAACTGCTACAAGTCGAGCGGCTGCCTCTATGACCGGATGATGTACATCAGCATGATTCTTGCACAGGGGCACGGCGGCGATAAAATCCAGAAAAAGCTTGCCAAGGAGAAGCTCTGGGAGGCGCAGTGCATTGCGAACTATGTCTCCCTGCCGTCAGGCCTCCCCGCATCGTCCGAGCGGAGGCAGGAAGCCTTCAGGCTCCTGAACGAGGCGGAGCTTATCATCAGGCAGACGGGCCCGCAGCGGGCATCAATCGTCTCCTACGATTACAACCGAGACGGGCTGAGTGAGTATGTGTGCAGCATGCGGAACCTCCGCCTTGTCATAACGAGACTTGCCGCCCAGATTGTGGAGCTGGACAATATATCCAAAGGATGCAACTATGCCTCAAGCCTTTCCCGCATTGCGGTCTTTGACGGGAAGAATGACGGATACACGAGGGGCTTCTTTACCGACCATTTCTTTGCGTCCGGGGGCATTGACGGCTACAGCATTTCACTTGATGCCGGGACGGATGTGTTCTCCAAGATGCTCTTTGACGAAAAGAAGCTGGATTCGCGGAGAAATGAAATCCTCCTGTCTTCCCGCGTCTGCCTTCCCGGTTCCCATACGCCCGTCGAGCTGCTGAAAAGATATACCGTGCTGGACGACGGTCTTTCCATTCAGTACATACTCAGGAACGATGGCGACGAGCCGCTCCGCGGTACCTTCGTCGTCGAGTCCAACTTTGCCCAGACCTGTTTTTCCAAGAAACAAGGCTTCCAGTATTCATGCGAGCTGGTGCTGGACGGAGAGACCCGCGTGCTTGATACCCAGAGCCCGTTCAGGTCTGACGGCCATGTCTCCGCGCTCAGGATTACGGACCAGCACGACAAGATGCAGTTCAACTTTGAGCCGAACGAAGAAGCGGGCTTCATCGCGGACACGATTGTGTTCAGACGGCCGGATGCCTACAATTCCATCGGGGAGGACTCAAGAACCCTTGTCACCTCCTTCTTCTGGAACGTGGACTTGCCCTCCGGCATGTCCGTGGAGAAGAACATCAACTTCTCGGTCACAAGCGTGCGGAGCCGGAAGAAGGCCGCCTCACCTTCCCTTTAGTTTCTTCACGATTTTGCGGAAGAAGACAGCCCTTGCTTTTTCTGCCAGTATGTAGCAGCGGTAGGAGGCCGGCTGTAGCGGCACGTCGAAGCTGCCCGGCCTGTGTAGTATCTTCCCGCCGAATCCGGTCTTGAACAGGTACAGCCCGTGCATCGGGTGATTCTCGTCATCGGTCGGGGGCATCCCGTAAAAGTCATAGCAGGGAGAGCCGTATGCCTTTGCATCCTGTATTGCCGTCCACTGCAAGAGATATGCCGCCATCAGGTTCCGCTTGACGTTGCCGCTCGCCCCGTAGAGGTATACGGCCTCGCGCGGGCAGAAAAGGGTGATTATCCCCGCAAGGTAGTCACCCTCGTGCTTTGCCAGGTAGAGGGAGATGAGGGGCTTCTTGTTTGATTCCCCGGCTTCCCCTTCGTTCAGCCTGCTGCTCCGCTCGATTAAGTCCTGGTAGTATTCTTTTGCATGGAAGCTCACGCCGTCGCGCTCGGAAGTCAGCTCAAAGAGCCGGTAGAACTCGTCGAATTTCTCCGCGAAGTCCGCCTCTCCCCCATGATAGCAGGAGACTTCCACCCCTTTCTTGGCGGCGAGCCGGATGTTGTAGCGCCACTTGCTTTTCATCGCGGCGAGTATTTCATCCTCGCTTTTCTGTAAGTCCAGTATCGTCGTGTCGGGGGGCTGGACAGCGACGGGAGAGACGCGGAGGGGGAGTTTTTTCTCCCGGGCGAGCTTCTCCGTCTCCCGAACGTACTGCTCGCGTCCGGCGATGTCCGCAAAGTCGAGCGGGCAGTCGTAGCGGACGAACATCGTGTCGGCGGGAAGCCGGGGCCGCATCTTCTGTGCGATGTCGCAGAGGCGGGTTATATATGCCTCGTGGCTCTCGCCCTCTCGCAGTTCCGGAGCCATCGGTACGTAGGCGAGGCTCGCTTTTTTTATCTTGAGCGAGAAGGTCCGCGTCATGACGGAAAGGCTTTCTTCTCCTTCCGCCGTGACGCGCAGGGCCTTCCAGCCGTGGGCCTCCTTGAATGAAGCCCAGAAATCCGACTGGAGGAAGCGCGTGGCCGTGTCAGTGGACATCGCCGTTCTCGGTGCAGGCGGTGACAATCTCCTTGCCGCCTGCCGTCAGTGTGCAGCCGCCGACCATGACGGACTTGTCCTTGACCTGTATGGCTACCCGGAAGAAGTCGTCGGCGGGGATTTCCGCCGGCTTGTCCGCAATCTCCTCACCGTTCAGGCAGACCCGGGTTCCCGCCGCCGCCCAGGGGGCCTCAAGCGGTTCCACGCAGTCCTTGCCGTCCGCATCCTTGTAGTCGCAGGCGAGCAGCATACCGTGGCTTTCGATTCCGCGCATCGTGCGGGGGGCCAGGTTGTAGGCGAGGATGATATGCTTGCCGAGCAGGTCCTCGGGCTTCAGGTAGTCGCGGAGGCCGGACTGGATAATCCGCTCCGTGCCGCTCCCGTCGTCCAGGTGCTCTACGTAGAGCTTCTCGCCCTCGGGGTTGTTCTCCACTTTCGTGATGACGGCGACGCGGAGGTCAACCTTCTCGTTAAAGAAGCCCTTCTGGTCAGGGGCCAGCTCCGGGGCTTTCTTCTCTTTCTTTTCCTTCTTCTTGCCCTTTCCGCCCTCAGCCTTTCCGTCACGCTCCTTCTGGCTGCCGGAGAACTTGAGCTTGAATGCGTCCGCGGTCTTCTGGTCGAGCGGGGTAAAGAAGACTTCCGTCGCGGAAACCGTGGAAAGCCCCTCCAGCTTGCCCAGGTCATCCCAGTTCAGGCCGCCTTCGACGGGCTTCTCGCCGAACTTCGGCTCGGAAATCTGCTTGCCGAGGTATGACAGGATTTTCTCCGAGAACTGGGGCATGAAGGGATGGGCCAGTATCATCAGGTCCTTTATCATGTATGCCAGGTTGTGAATCAGCTTGGCGGCCCGCTCCGGCTCCGTCGTCCTCGTTTTCCAGGGCTCGGTGGACTGGAATGCCTT
Source organism: uncultured Spirochaetaceae bacterium (assembly GCA_902773215.1). Classification (GTDB taxonomy): domain Bacteria; phylum Spirochaetota; class Spirochaetia; order Treponematales; family Treponemataceae; genus Treponema_D. The sequence goes on from CACYDQ010000013.1 coordinate 6,437, forward strand.
GTTGCCTATGTCCGAGATGGCGAAAATCTCGTGGAACGCGTCCTTCAGGTCGGCCCACTCCAGACGCTCGGTCATCACCGCCTCGTGCTCGCGGACCTGCGCCCACATCTCCTCATCGACGGGGGCATCCGGGATTTTTCCGTCGTAGTACTTGCTGACGAAGAGCAGGGTCCTGTTGACCAGGTTGCCCAGGTTGCCGATCAGCTCGCTGTTGTATTTCTCGCGGAACTCGCGCCAGGTGAACTGGTAGTCCTGCTTCTCCGGCCTGTTGTAGAAGATGTAGAATCTCCATGCGTCCGCCTTTATGCCGGACTCCTTCGCGTCCGTCCCGAACACGCCGATTCCCCGGCTCTTGGAGAACTTGCCGTCCTCGTAGTTCAGGAACTCGGTCGATGACATGTGGTAGAGCTTGGTCCAGCCCTTTCCGCTGCCCAGCTGGGTGCAGGGGAAGACGACCGTGTGGAAGGGAATGTTGTCCTTGCCGATGAACTGGAAGAGCTGGATGGGGAGCTTGTCCCTGCCGTTCTCGCTCTCCTCGGGGAGCCACCAGTCCTTCCAGTCGAAGGAGGGCTTCCCCGCAGCCTTCAGCTCGTCCTCCAGCTGCTTGGTGATTGACAGGTAGCCGATGGGTGCGTTGAACCAGACGTAGAAGACCTTGTCCTCGTAGCCCTCGCGGGGAACCGGGATGCCCCACTTGAGGTCGCGGGTTATCGCCCGC
>CACYDQ010000014.1 GCA_902773215.1 uncultured Spirochaetaceae bacterium
CAGGATGTCCGCCTCGGACTCGGTCAGGACGGCGGTCGGCTCGTCAAAGACGAGCAGGCGCACGTTGTCGCGGTCAATCTCGCGGGCTATCTCCGTGAACTGCTTGTGGCCGACCGGCATCTCGGAGACCTTCATGCCGGGGTCTATGTCAACGCCGAGACGCTGTATCGCGGCCCCGGCCCGTTTTTTCATCGCCATCCGGTCGAGCACGCTCATGCGGTCGCCGAAGAGGTAGACCATCGGGTTATCCTTGGAAAGCTCCCGGTTGAGCATGATGTTCTCCGTGGTCGTAAAGCCCGGGATAAGGGAGAATTCCTGATGCACCATGCCGATTCCGGCATCGAGCGCGTCGAAAGGGCTTGTGAAATGAACCTCGCTGCCGTCAAGCTGAATGCTGCCGCCGTAGCCGCCAGTGGAGGCGATTACCGGCATGCCGAACAGGATGCTCATCAGGGTGGTCTTGCCCGCGCCGTTCTCTCCGACCAGGCCCAGGATCTCGCCCTTGTGCAGGTCAAACGAGACGTCCTCCAGGACGACCGTGCCCGCAAAATCTTTGGTCACGCCCTTGAGGCGCAACAGGGGTATGTCTTCTTCCATCGTAAACTGCTGTTAAATCTGTATCTAAAATAGTGAACTGTCTGCTACAAAGCCCTGCCCCGGAAAGCATACCCCCCGGGGCAGGATTGCAAGATGTATTCTTCCGATTGTTACTTGGTGAACTTAATCTTGAAGTACTTCTCGGGAACCTCAAGCTCGGTCGTCTTCAGGAAGCCCTGGCCGAGTATGTAGGTGTCCATGTAGATGAGGATCTGGTTCTTGGCGCGGACTCCCGTGCTCTGGTCAATGTAGTATCCTCCGTTCCAGTTGGCGGACGGGGTGAACTCGCCGAGGGCCTTGAAGAGGTCCGCGCTGGACTCCTTGCTGGCCGTGCCCTCGATGACGCGCTTGGCGAACTCGCCGAGTCCCGCGCTGACGGAGAATCCGTAGGAGAATGCCCAGGTGCCGAACTTTCCGGCCCCGCCGTTCTCGACGACGACCTGCTCGACCTTCTTGAGGATCTTGGGGAAGTCTCCGGCCTCGGCGGTCAGGTCGATTCCGAACGCTCCCGGATATCCCATCAGCGGTGAGGGCAGGTCAGCCTCGATGAACATGCCGCCGTACTGGGCGAGCTGCTTGAGGAGCGGCTCGGTGTGCGCGTCGTTCGTACAGAAGAAGGCGGTGTCCTTGCCGTATTTCTCCACCCACTGGGGAACCTTCTCAAGGATGAACTGCTGGGCTCCGGCGACGCCGACGTCGCTCGTGGGATCGGGAGCGGTCTCGAATACGAACTTGATTCCCAGGTCCTCGCAGGCCTGCTCCATGATGTTGCGGCGCAGACCCAGGGTCTCGTAGGACATGTGGCGGGGGAAGGAGATGTGCACGAAGGTCTTTGCGCCCAGCTGCTTTGCGGCCCAGATGATCGTGTAGCCGCGTGACATGAAGTCCGCGCTCACGGCGAGGTCGGCCGACTTCTGGATGACGAGGGGGTCCTCGTGGGGCTCACCGGTGAAGCAGAGGATGTCGGGGTGGCTCTCCTTGATGCGGCGGAAGGCCTCGGCGGTTCCGGGAACGCCCTGGTTGACGACGATCGCCTTCATCTTGGGGTCGTCGGCGAGGGCGACGATCTGGGAAATCGTCGTCTCCTGCTGGGACATGAAGTCGTCGGGGTAGGTGATGTGCTGGATCATGCCGCCGTTGTTGACGGCCCCGTAGCGGCGGATGAGCTCTTCGGCTCCGCGCAGGTCATCCTCTGACTGGGAGACCGTACCGGTGACGACACCGATGTGGAAGCCGGCAGAGGAAGAAGATGAAGCTGATGACTCCGTGCTGCTGGAGCCGGACTCGGACTTCGGGGCAGTTTCCTTGCCCTTGCAAGAAACGAAAGCAAACGCCAGCGCACATGCGGCCAGCAGTATCTTTGCCTTTTTCATATAGTTTTCTCCTGGTTTTGTAAATATGTGGAATCGCGAAGATTCCGTGGGGAAAACTATAACACGAAGTTAAAGTGGTTTTCAACTGCCCAAGTAGGGATTAGGAGGAATTATAGGGAAATTATGAGCACGGGAGGCAGGATTCTTGTTCCTCCTCCCCCCGTGCGCCGGTTGCAAACTTACTTGTTCAGGTACTCGACGACGAGCTGGCCCATCTTCTTGGTGCCGACGAGTTTGCCTGCCGCCTTCACCGCGTCGATGTTCTTGCCCGCGATGTCGCCCGTGCGCCATCCGTCGGACAGCACCTTGTCCACCGCACCCTCAATCGCCTTGGCCTCCGCCTCCGCGCCGAAGCTGAAGCGGAGCAGCATGGCGGCGGAAAGAATCGTCGCGAGCGGGTTCGCCAGGTCCTTGCCCGCGATGTCCGGGGCAGACCCGTGAATCGGCTCGTAGAGGCCCGGGCCCTTGCCGTCACCGAGCGAGGCGGAGGCGAGCATGCCGATGGAGCCGGTCACCTGCGCGGCCTCGTCGGTCAGGATGTCGCCGAACATGTTGCTCGTCGCGATGACGTCGAACTGGCGGGGGTTCTTGACCAGCTGCATGGCGGCGTTGTCGATGTAGAGGAAGTCCAGCGTCACGTCCGCGTAGTCCTTGTGCACGGTCTCGGCGACCTTGCGCCAGAGGCGGCTGGAGTTCAGGATGTTCGCCTTGTCCACGACGGTCAGGTGCTTCTTCCTCTTCTGGGCGAACTCGAAACCCATCCTGACGATGCGCTCAATCTCTTCCCAGCTGTAGCGCTCGGTGTCCCAGGCGGACTTGCCGTCGGGAGCGGTCCCGCGCTCGCCGAAGTAGATGCCGCCCGTCAGCTCGCGGACGACGAGGATGTCCAGGCCGTCACCGGCAATCTCGTCCTTGAGGGGGCATGCGTCCTTGAGCTGCTTCCACATGACGGCGGGGCGGAGGTTTGCGTAGACCTTCATGCCGCCGCGCAGGCCGAGCAGGGCCTTCTCCGGGCGGATCTCCGGGGC
>CACYDQ010000015.1 GCA_902773215.1 uncultured Spirochaetaceae bacterium
ACAAAGAACAGGTCACGGGGGGCTTCCGTGAACCTGCAGCGGCTCAGGCGCTTCACGCTGACTATTTCATTGCTGGCCTTTCCAGCAGGGCGACCTCATCGCCATAGAGCCGTGCGTTTCTCTCCAGATACTGCGTAATTGCCATAATAGGCTATTTTCAGATATAACGCGGATTTTGTCAATCCCACGACCGGAGGAGGGCGGTGTGTGGGGAGCAATGCTGTCTATGGTCTGCAAACCTGATGCTTTGGGGGCGGACCAGCATCAGCCTTTTTGATACTGTTGCCCCAGCGACCGAGTGCCGCCTACGGGGCAGGAGAACAGGGGTTACGGGCCGGTGTCAATGAAAAGTGAACATCCTGTAGTTTGCCCCCTGATAGTCGTGCGCTCCCACCATAAACTGGGCATAGCAGACGAGAACCGTGTCATAGCCGTTATCAAGGATGAATTTCCGAAGGTCGAAGTCCTCAGTAGAATCATCACGCAAACAAATAAAATCACATTCCCTCACGCCCAAGCTGATAAACGGAGCCACGACATAATCGTAGGAATCGCCCAATATGAGAACCTTCCCATAGCCGACCTTGTTGTTTATCACATTTCTTTTTCGATATGAATAGTGCCAGCTGGGATGTGCGTTCACGTTATTCTGCGGGTCGTACATAAGCTCGTATATAAAGCCATCGAAGTTTCCTTCCTCAAGCCCGTCGTAGTTTTTGAAAGTAAAACTTGTCTCAAATTTCGGCTTGACCTCAGTGTAGTCATCGCGCCCGACATAGCTCTCGGCGACAAGAACCCCCTGCTCACCCAGCCAGCTCCCCTTCCATTCCCGAAAGATATAGTTCGACTTGTCATATATGCCCGTGTCTATGGAATAACCGCACCAGGCATTCATTCCCTCAGCAATTTTCCGTGTCGCCCACAAGCCAGCCGGGGTCGTCCAGTGATGGTCAGTCCTGTAGAACATCTTCTTCACGTCAAGCCCCTCGGCCCGTATCCCGTCCCGGAGATCCACGTAATGCACACCGGCCTCATCCAGCCGGCTCAAGAACACATCCAGATTCCGGTTGGAATAACTTGGCATTCCGAACTCTTTCTCAAATACAGAATCATCTATGTATTTTACCGGCTCGTTCACATACAGCAGCTTGATTTCGTTCGCATCGAGGAAGTTCTTGAAGTCCACCGTCTGCTCAATCTCATAGTCAGAGGATGTCTTTCCGTACCATCCCGTAATCCACCTGTCGGATGTGATATATATCCCCTTATTCTTGAAATAGCTCCGGATTCCGAACAGCCTCGCAAGCCAGCCGTTCAGGTTTATGAAATCATCTTTCTTCCAGAAACAATCCGTATATCTGTCCTGTATGTCCTGCAGATCTCCCGTCCTCTTTATTACATACCAGATCAGCTCATTTGCCCGCGCGTAATTGCTGCCCGTGTTCTTCACGAAGAACACGGAAATGAGGGCGCACATGCAGACGCACAACAAAAGAGAGAAGGTTATTTTTTCCGCAAATTCCTTACAGCTCATTTTCTCCATGATATTCCCCCGCAACTAAAAATTGGCATACGCAAAGGGATTTGTACGCCCCGCAATGACAAAAGAAACTCCCCAAAGGAAAAGCAGGACGCTCACCGCACAGGCAACGACAGCAAGACAGCTCCGGGGCACGGGCTTCGAGGCCACATGCTTTCTGACGAGAGAAACGACAGGGACGCAAAACACAAGCCCGCAAACGATGAACGGCAAGTAATCCCTCAGCAAGAACATGGCCCTCGCATTTCCCAGCGGATCTGATCCCGGCAGGAACATCCATTTTATATACGAAAGCCCCGCATGCAAACTTTTTGACCTGAAAATGACCCACTGGAAGTTTATGAACAGAAGGGTCAGGACACGGTACAGAATTTTTACAGGCTTCGCCTTCAATTTATCCGGCAGTCCCGTCATCTTCTCAAAAGCAATCACGGCAAAATATCCGAGCCCCCAGACTATGAAATTAGAGGAAGCCCCGTGCCAGATTCCGGTAAGAATCCAGACGGCAAAAAGGTTCACGTATACCCGCCACCCGGCCTTACAGCGGGATCCTCCCAGCGGTATATAAACGTAATCCCGGAACCACGCGCCGAGAGTCACGTGCCACTTGCGCCAGAACTTTGACACGGACGGGGTCGTATACGGGTAAATGAAATTTTCCGGGCACTCATAACCGAACATATTGGATATTCCTATCGCCATATCGGAATAACCGGAAAAATCATAATAAATCTGGAGGATGTCGCCGACGAGTCACCTGTATTCCTGACCAAAAACGGCAGGGGGTGCTACGCCGTCCTTTCCATACGGGATTACGAGAGGCTGACAGCCACAAGGACTCTTTTTTCTGAATTAAAGAAAGGGGAGGATTCCGCGGCGGGGGCTGGCTGGCTGGACACGGACCAAGTCCGAGAGATGGTGTGACTCTGATGTATGAGGTAAAAATCTCCCCACAGGCAGCGGAAGATTTGATTCAAATCAAGGAATACATTGAGGAAGAGCTTCAGAACCCTATAGCCGCCCGCAATACAGTTTCAAAGATCGTTGAAACGTATGAAGGGCTGGCAGACTGCCCGGAGGCAGGAATCCCAGTCAGCCGGTACGTGTCTTTTCCTACGGATTATAGATTCGTGCCTGGCTGAAGGACTACTTTGCCAGCGAGACGGGCTGGTAAGCAGCGGAAAGGAGGTTGGCCGCCTTTCCCACGTTCAGGAACCTAAAAAAATCGGCGGCTCCCCGCGCTGACCGCGCAAGAAGCCGCTGTGTTTCAAGGATATTGTATCAAGGGTATTGAATGAAAAGGGGACAGCCGCACAGTGCGGCTGACTTTGTATTAGACCGCCTTGCTCTCCAGTGCGTGCAGAATGCCGTTCTGGTAGGCGTAGCTGTACATAATCTCGGATATGTCGCCGAGCGGCTTCTTGACGTTGAGCGGCTGGTCGAATCCGACGTCATACATGAAGGACATGAGCTCCTTTGCCTCGTCGTGCTTCCACAGCCTTGCGTCGTTGATGTCCACGAACACGCACTGCTCGGACTCGGCAATCGCCTTGATGTGGCGGTTCATCTCGTCGAAGCTCAGGCGGCCCGCAGCGTCCATATTGGAGACCAGGGCGACCCTCCGGCTCTTGTCAGCGGCCTTGATGGAGCTGATGAGGTCGATGTATTTGATGTCGAACTCGGCGGAACTCTTCTTGAACAGGTCGTAATCCTCCGCGCCGATATGGATGATGACAGCCTCGGGATTGAGCGGTTCAACCTTGTCGGCAAAGACCTTCTTCGCGTCCTTGAGAGATAGGTTGTAGCTGCTCCTGTTGTACATCTTGAAGTTGAAGTCGTAGCTCTCCGCTATTTCCGCAACCGGGATTTCCTTGTCGGCGTTGCTGCCGAAAAGAACCACTGAATCACTTGCCTTGTTGTTGACTGCCATAACTTTTACTCTCCTATCTAAAGCG
>CACYDQ010000016.1 GCA_902773215.1 uncultured Spirochaetaceae bacterium
AACCGCTGCTATACGGTCTACGCCCCCCTCAAGAGCGACGACGGGACGATTACCGGAATGCTCTTCATCGCCAAGAGCATAGAGGATTTGCAGAAGACCAAACGGGCGACCATAGCGATTATCATCCCCGTCGTGATTTTCATCGTCCTCGGGCTGATGGCACTGAGCTACCTCTTCATCCGCTGGCTCATGTGGCGTATTTCCAATGTGACCAACCAGCTGGAGGACATGGCGACCGGAGAGGCTGACCTGACCCGCCGGGTCAAGCTGCTTATTCGCGATGAGATAGGCCGGCTGGTCATCACCTTCAACAAGTTCTGCGACAAGCTGCACAACATCATATCCGAGACCAAGAAGTCCAAGGACGAGCTTATCAGCTTCGGTGACTCCATGGCCGAATGTACGGCGGACTCGTCCAAGGCGATAACGCGGATTATCGCGAACATCGACAGCATCTCCAACAACATAGAGCGGCAGGCTTCCTGTGTCCAGCAGACTGCGGGCGCGGTCAACCAGATTTCCTCCAACATCGAGTCTTTGAACAAGATGATTGAGAACCAGTCCGGCAGCGTGAACCAGGCTTCCGTCGCCGTCGAGCAGATGATAGGTAACATCAGCTCCGTCAACAACTCCGTCGAGAAGATGGCTGGCTCATTCGACGAACTGGAGAAGAACGCGACCCAGGGATTCAACCTGCAGAACGACGTGAATGAGAAAATCCTCCAGATTGAGTCCCAGAGCAAGATGCTGCAGGACGCGAACATGGCCATTTCTTCCATCGCTTCCCAGACCAACCTGCTCGCGATGAACGCCGCAATCGAGGCTGCCCACGCCGGTGAAGCAGGAAAGGGATTCGCGGTCGTCGCCGACGAAATTCGTAAGCTCTCCGAGACTTCTTCGGCCCAGTCCAAGACGATTGGAGACCAGCTGAACAAGATAAAGGAGTCCATCGGCGACGTCGTCACCGCATCCTCCGCGTCCAGCCGGTCATTCTCCATCGTCTCCGAGAAGATAAAGGAGACCGACCAGCTGGTCATCCAGATAAAGGCCGCCATGGAAGAGCAGAACCACGGGTCACGGCAGATTACCGAGGCCCTCAGGAGCATGAACGACTCCACGCAGGAGGTCAAGACTGCCTCTGCGGAGATGTCGCGCGGCAACAAGCTCATCCTGGAAGAAGTGCAGGAACTGCAGGCCTCTTCTTCTGCGATGAAGGACGGCATGGACGAGATGGCCACTGGAGCCAAAAAGATAAGCGAGAGCGGCACGGCCCTGTCCGATATATCTGCCCAGGTCCATACCGCCATCGGCAAGATTGGCGCACAGATAGACCTGTTCAAGGTGTAGTCCGTATGAGCGGAGTGATGCGGGCAGTCTGCCTGACGCTTGCCGTCCTGCTCTGTGCCTCCTGTACCGCAAAACGGCAGGAGGGTGAGGGCAGGCAGGAAAAAGCCTCCTCGCAGAGCTTGATACAGGCGGGTGCGGGGGAAGAGCATGCTTCTGCCTCGGACGTGGCTGACTCCCGGACGGAGGCTGTTCCTGCCTCTGACACGGAGACGGTTGTCCCCGTAGCCCCTCCTGTCCCCGCCTCTTCCGTCCGGGGCATAGGTGGATTTGACTGGGATGCCGCCCGCATACAGCCCACATGCTACCTTCCGAACCGTGACAGCTTCTTGTCCATGTCCTACTATGAATCTTCCGTGCTGTATCTGGTGGGCTTTTCGCCCGACGGCAAGATGGCTTTTCTGAAGGAGCTTTTCCTTGAAGGCAAGGGAGGCATAGACCTGTACTTTGTCGTGCAGGATCTGGTGAGCGACGAAATCCTTTGGGAGCTCAAGGCCCCTTCCGATGACGACTACGAGTATGCGCCGGGACAGGGCCTGCACGAGCGTTTCATAGCAGACTACGAAAGCCAGATAAACGGGAAGCTTGCCGAATACGGCATAACCGTCTCCCCCTGCTCCTACGAGCGGCTTCCATATACGGCGGCGGACGGCCGGACCTTTTCAGTATCCATAGACGACCACGACACCGGCAAGCTCATGTACGATATGTTCAGCGTGACCAGCTACTCCTGCATCGTGACGGATGGCAAGGGGCGGAGCAAGAAGGTGATTGCGGACAAGGAGTTCATGGGACCGGAGGCCTTTGCCTGCGGCTGCATCAAAAGCCCCTACGAGGACCGGCTCGCCATCATCATCGCGGAGGCGACGTTTGGCTTTGAAGGCAGCGACATACTGTTCTGCATCGCCGGCTGCGACATGAAAAAGGGCTTCTAGAACGAGAACTTCGCTCCGAGCGTGATGCAGCTGAGGTCTTCGTAGGCTCCGTAGGTGCCCGGCTCGTCATCGTCGGGACCGGGGCGGAAGATGTTTGCCCCGATGCTGAATGTCAGCTGGTCGGTCGCGTCGTAGCTGATGGAGGGCTGCACGACGAAGGAGAAGTCGTTCAGCTCCATCATCCCCGCGAGGCCGATTTCCAGGTTGCCACCTAGGAAGGTCTTGGATATGCTGAGCGTCGCCTGATGGATATAGCTTTTCCTGTCCACGTTTTTCTTCTTATCCGTGACGGTATCCCCGTAATACTGGCCGGTAATCGTCCAGTCCCCGGCGATGAAGTCCAGCCCCGCAAGGAATCGTATCTCGTTCATCTGCACGTAAGCATCATCCTGCCCGGCAACGAGCTGGGCGGCGGCATCTGTGGCGAAGAATCGCCCGGGGAAGAAGGCCGCCTCTGCCCGCGCGACGAGGGGGCCTATGGGAATTGACGTGTCCGCCCCGACCATCCCCATCCGCTTGTACTGGCCTGACAGGGCAATCTCTGTCGGCAGCCCGTAGTCGTTCACCTTGCTTATGGCGTAACTGATTATGGGCTCGTCGTCCCAGCCCCAGAACCCGTAGAGCGAGAAGTCGGCGAAAGGCGTGTAGGCGGAGACACGCCCCGCATACTCGGCGTTCTTCAGGTTCGTCTCGGGTTTGTCTATGTCGTCCTGCGAGAAATCCCGTATCTTTATGTTGAGCGTCCTTCCCATGAGCTCCGTGGTCACCGAGGATGGCATTATGAGGCTCCGTATGGGGTTCTTCTTGGCGAGGGGCAGGACGCTGGGTGCGAAGACCGGAATCCAGTACACGTCGGCGGTCAGCATATTCCCGTTGTAGGACAGGCGCAGCGCGTCTATGCCAATCCTGCTGTCGCTGTAGTCGGAGGCAAGGAGCTTGCTCTCGTCCTTGGGGCAGAGGATGTCCGCGACCTGCAGGCCATCCGCCGCTCCCCATGCGTTAATCTGCCGGCCCGCACGGACGGACCAGAAGCCGCCGTTGTAGTCGTACCAGCCTTCCTTGAGCTTGAAGTAGAAGTGGTGCTCGTCCGAGTCCTGGTCAAGCGCGAAACCAGAACTGCCCGTACCGACGGCATCGTAGAGGAGGGAACAGTCCGCGAAGGCCGAGTGCTTGTCGTGCGAGGCATCCAGCTTGAATTCCGCGCTCACATCGCCCTGCAGCAAGTCCCAGCGCCTGTCATCCTCCTCGTCTTGGGCGGTAGGGATGGCGATGGCGGCCTTGGTTTCCAGTATGGTGGACAGCTCCAGGTCCAGGGCAGAAGCCGGAGCCGCAAGAAGCCCGGGCAACGCCAACAACACGGCGGTTCGCACAAGTCCGGACAGCCTCATACTAGAATATCCTCCGCAGGTTCAGGGAGTTGATGACCGAAAGCACGTGGGCCGTGTCATCCTTGCTGATGGCGGGTTTGCCTGTCGATATAGTGGTGAATGCCTCTTTTATGGAGTCAGGCTGGGGCGGGATTTCCCCGATGTTGTGGCGGATGAATGCCTCGTCCAGGCTCGGCGAATCGCGGGCGATGAGCACCACCGTGCCGTCGGCGTTCTCCACGGTGTCCCTACGCAACGTCGCCGCCGCGTAGGCCGCGCTCGTCTCATGGTCGGCAAAGACCTTGTACTTGACGAACAGCTCCCGGCAGGCATCCTCGGCCGCCGTCTTGCTGACATCGGCGGGGTAGACGAAGTTCCGGAGCATCAGGGAGCCGAGGCGGAAGGTGTTCTCCAGCCGCTCCAGGTTGGAGGGGTCGGAGGGGTCTATGGGGTCGCGCTTGTCCAGCGGAACCATACTGTCCATGACGATTGCGTTGCCGCGTGCGTCGGTCTTGAGGTTTGGCGTGGAGGGCAGGATGAAGCCGTTGACCGGCAGGGCGAGCTGCCAGCTCAGGAGGCCGGATACGATGTTGCCGTAGTTGCCCGCCGCCATCGCGTAGAAGATATCGCCAGGGACCTTCTTCTTTATCCGGGAGAAGGCGAATGTATAGAAGAAAGCCTGGGGCAGCAGACGGCCGATGTTCGCGGTGTTGGCGACAGTCAGGTGGCATTTCTGCACCAGCTCGCGGTCCTTGAAGAGCGCCCGCACTATGTCGTTGCAGTCCTTCTGCGTCCCGTCCACCTCAATCGGGTAGATTCCGCCCCCGTTCCAGACAAAGTCGCTCTCCTTCAGCCCCCGGAGCTTGCCTTTGGGAGCCAGCAGGACGGATTTGACCAGCTCCTTGCCCCGCATTGCCTGGGCAAGGCAGGCTCCCAGTTCGCCGGATGTCGCGGTCAGCAGTATCGCTTTCTCCCCCTCCATGCGGAGCAGGGTCTCCATCGCCGAGATAAGGTAAGACACCCCGAAGTCACGGAAGGTCCCCGTCGGTCCCTTGTCCAGTTCCATTATGAAAAGCTTGTCGTCCAGCTGCCGTACTGCAGGCTCGAAGGTAAAAGCGCTCGTCGCGATGGCCTCGCAGATTATCGGGCTGAACTCGGTGTTTATCAGGGCGGAGGTCAGGGTTCCCGCCAGGTTGGCGAAGGATGTCGTCTCGTCCGCATAGAGAATCCATTTGCGCAGGTCCTCGCTCTTGTAGGGGACGTACAGGCCGCCGTCCTTGGGCAGGCTGTCCAGTATCGCGCTCTTGAATCCAACTATATTATTGCTGTCTCTGGTGCTTACGAACTGCATGGTAACCCTACTATATCATAAATTGCCCTGTTATTCCATAGTCAGGGAGCAACTTGCTGCGACTTCACGCCCTCGCCATCCAGATATGCAAGTTCCGTATAGCCCGCCGCCTGCGCAAGCTGCACAGCCTCATCGAAAGCGAAGTCCAGGTTGCAGCCCTTGTGCGCATCCGAGTTTATCATGGCGGGAACATTACGTGCGCGCAGCAGGCGGAGGAAAGCCGGGGACGGGAAGGGGCTGTCCATGTAGCCCCTCGCCATGCCGCCCGTGTTTATCTCCACGATGACGCCCGCCTCCGCTGCCGCGTCGGCGGTCTTCTCCAGCTCTTCCCTGTACCAGTCCTCATCCTCGCAGAACAGCGGGACTCCCCTCCCCCCGTTCTGCTTGCGGATGACATCGGCATGGCCCAGGACCGTGAAGCGGCTTGTCCTGAGCATCTGCCGTTCGGCCTCAAAATAGGCGGTCACTGCCCGCCGCACGTCTCCGCCGAAGTATTTTGCTATCCGCTCCCGGGTTTCCTCTCGGGGACCGTCCGCCTCGTAGTATCCCCCGTCGCCCAGAACGAAATGCACCGAGCCGATGAGGAAGTCGGGCTTGAACTGCCCGTAGTACTCCATATCGTTCATGTCGGGCTTGGTAAGCCCCGGAATGAAGTCCGCCTCGAACCCCGCAAGTATCTCCATCCTGCCCCGGTATGCCTCCTTGAGCCTGGTTATCTCGTTCATGTAGGCCCCGTAGCCTCCGGGTGATATGTGGATGTGCCATGAATCGCTGAAGGGGAACATCGCGTGGGAGCTGAAGCCCAGCACCGCAAAGCCTTTCTGCTCCGCGGCCCGGACCATCTCCTCCGCGCTTTCCTTACCGTCGCAGAATGTTGAGTGGGTGTGGTAGTTCGTCTTTATCATAGCGTTCCTTTCCAGTTCTTTATGATGTTCTTGAGCTTGAGGTAATCCAGCGCGAACGCCGTCCTGCGGTCATCGAATGTCTTGGTGTCCTTGGCCATCGCGGCCCGCTCCATCTCCTTTGCCGTGTCGCGGAGCTTGTGCGCGCTGACCGCAGCGCTGCTTCCTTTGAGCGTGTGCGCGTCGAACCTGAGCTGACTGAAGTTCTTCTCCGGTTCAGCAAGCTCCTTCTTTATCTTCTCCAGGAGCTTCTGCGTCTGCTCCTCGTATTCGTCTATTATCGAAAGGGCAAGCTGGGGATCGCCTCCCGCCGTGTTCATGAAGTCCGCGATGTCCCACATCCCGGATGCCGTGTTGTTCATCTCCGCAAGGTTGACGATTGTCTTGGCTTCGGGGATAAGCAGGACGGTGTTCCATTTCTCCAGCATATTCCTGACAGCATCGCGCTTGTAGGGCTTGATGAGTATGTCGTTTATGCCCATCTTTGTGTATTCCCGGATGTCATCGGGGTCGTCGTTCGCGGTACAGGCAATGATGATTCCCTTGTAGCCCCCGCTGCGTATCTCCTTCGTCGCGTCTATGCCGTTCTTAACCGGCATGAAGATGTCCATGAAGATGATGTCTATCTGCGGGTTCGAGGCTATCCTGTCCACTGCCTGCTGCCCGTTCTCGGAGAGGAAGACCGTCGCCCCGTACTTCTCCAAGAACGTATTGAGCAGCTTGCGGTTCACCGGGTGGTCCTCGGCAATCAGTATGGAAAGCCCCTTTGCTATGCCCGCCTCCGTCGCGCGGGCGGCTTTCTTCTTCTCGCTCCGCTCTATCTCGTCCGCCGTGTACTCGGTGCGGCTGAATATGGAAAGCAGCCTGTCCCGCTTGATGGGCTTGTAGATGTAGCCGTCAAAGAGATCCAGCATCTTCATCCTTGCGTCTTTGCCCATCTGCCCTTCCGCGACAGTCAGGTAGAGGCGGAGGGGGGTAATGGCGGCGGACTTGCGTATCGTGCTCGCGACGCTCCAGCCGTCTATACGGGGCATGAGCATGTTGATGAAGGCTATGTCGAAGGGCTTTTTCTCCTCGGAGGCGTTGGTCAGCTTGTTCAGCACGTCCTGCCCGTTTTCCGCCGTGGCAATGTTCTTTATGCCGAGGGAGATAAGCTTCTTGGCGAACGACCTTGCGGCAAGGCGGCTGGGATCGGCAATGAGAATCCGCGCGTCAGCAGGGATGTAGTCCGGCACGGGCTTTTCCAGGTCGAAGTCCGCCTTCACGAGCGGGAGGGAAAACCAGAAGTTGGAGCCGCCGGAAGGGTTGCTCCGCACCCCGATCTTGCCGCCCATCACCTCGACGAGGTTCTTGCTTATCGTGAGCCCCAGGCCGGTGCCCCCGTACTTGCGGGTCATGCTCGCGTCCACCTGGAAGAAGTCGTTGAAGATAAGCTTCTGGTTCTTGGCGGCCACGCCTATCCCGCTGTCTATGACCTGAAAGAAGAGGTTGTTGTTCTCCACCGAGAGTTTGACGTAGATGTAGCCTTTCGCAGTGAATTTGACCGCGTTCTTGACCAGGTTCAGCAGTATCTGCTGCACGCGGGTGGGATCGCCCATGATATTCCGCTGCATGGAATAGTCTATGTCGGTGATGATTTCCACGCCCTTGCTGAACGCGTCCATGCTGACGAGGTCCACGACGTGCTCCGTCAGCTCGGAGATATCGAAGGGAATGCTCTCAAGCTTGAATTCCTTGGAACGGATTTTGGTGAAGTCCAGCACATCGTTCGCGAGCTGCAGGAGGACGTTCGCGCTGAACTCTATCTGCCTGACGTACTCGGTCTGCTCCTTGTCCAGCGCGGTGTCATCCAGCAGCTCCGTCGTGCTGATGATTGTCTGGATGGGCGTCCTGATTTCGTGCAGGGTGCTGGCCAGGAAACGGCTCGCCGTCTCCAGAGAGTTGTCGCCCATTCCCTAAAAACCGGTGTTCGCGCCGCTTATCGCCGACAGGGCCGTCTGTATGATAATCTCGGGCTTCTGCGGCTTGAGGATGAAATTCGCGGCTCCCAGCGATATCGCGTCGGTGACATACTGCTTTTCAGTCGCCTGTGAGTAGACCAGAACGGGGGAGCTGTACTTCTGCCGCTGCAGGTTCCTGAGCACGTCCAGCCCGTTCATGTTGGGAATGAAGATGTCCAGTATGACGACATCAAAGTCCTTCCCGCTCAGGTCGTTCAGGAAGGTCACGCCATCGCTGTATATCGTAATCTTGGCCTTTATCCTGTCGAAGGTACCGACGAGGATTTTCTGGGAGACAGGGTCATCGTCGATTATCGCGACCCGCAGTATGTCCCCTTCATCCCAGCTGCTCTTAGACGTTCCGCCGTAGTCGCTGGAGAAGCGCATGTCTATGTCGTTCTCGGGCAGCTCTTTGTTGGGGATAAGGACGCGCTGCAGGAGGGGATCCTTGCTCTCGGAGATGGCGAAAATCTCAAGCAGGGGGTTCAGGACGGTGTTTATGTCGTCCGTAATCTCTATGCCCTTGTATTCCTCATGGCCGTTCACGAAATCCTTGAAGAACGTGTCGTTCGTCAGTATCTTTATGCTCGACTTCTTTATAATCCTGTCCGCAAGTATCGTGTCCAGGAGCAGGCTGATGTTCGTCATGTCCAGGAAGCAGAACTTCATGTTGGAGAGCATCAGGACGAGCTTGGGGGCAGTCATCTTGAGCTTGGTCTTGCACTCGTCCAGGCGGTAGCGGAACATCGAAATCTTGTCGCGGTTCAGCCCTCCCGCTATCTCTATGAAAAAGATGTTGTCGGTGACATGCATCTCCATGATGCAGTCGGTCTGGTCGGCCGTGAAGTTCAGTCCCAGGGCCTCCCCGATGGATTTGAAGAAGCAGTCGTATTTGAGCGGCTTCCGGAAGTATTTCAGGACCCGGAAATTAGCCAGGAAAGAGATTCTTCTCCTGTCGCTGATATCTCCTATGGCGATGATGGGGATGGACTTGGCGTTGGGATCCTTCAGCTTTTTCTCCAGGAAGAGAACCGTGTCCTCGTTCAGAGCCCCAATGTCGATGATAATAAGATCGGGCAGAATCTGGATGAGGTCCGTATATGCGCTCCGTATGTTGGGGCTCTGCTCCAGCTTGACCTGCTGCTGGCTCAGCCCCTCGGTAAGATATTCGAAGAATTTGTATGACGCACCAATCAGGAGAACTTGCTTCATATCTATATAATATCCCTTTTCCTGTAGAAATTCAATTACAAATCTGCTAGACTATAAAAAACAATGAAAGCGGAGGTTCTGCGGATGAAAAGTGCCATAGTTCTGATAGCGGACGGCAGTGAGGAGGTGGAAGCCCTCTCCCCGGTCGATTACCTGAGGCGGGCGGGAGTGGACGTAAGCATCGTCTCCGTGGGAACGGCATCCCGGACGGTCACCCTGTCCCGCAAGGTAAGCGTCAACGCGGACATCACGCTGGAGGCCTACCTTTCGGCGGCCTCGGGCAGCCTGCCTGATGCCATAATCGTTCCCGGCGGCATGCCCGGCACGACCAACATAGCAGACTCCCGGAGCGCGGTCGCCCTTGCCGAGGAGATGCACAAGGCAGGGAAGCTGGTCTGCGCCATCTGCGCCGCGCCCGCATTCGTCCTTTCCAAGACTTCCGCCCTGGAGGGCAAGTCCTGGGCAGGTTACCCCGGCACCGAGGGGAACGCGGGGGCCTTTGTCTCCGGTTACCAGGCTGACAAGCCCTTCATCCATGACGGCAACGTCATTACTGCCCGCGGGCCCGGAGCAGCGGAGGAGTTTTCCATGGAGATAGTGCGGACGCTCTGCGGGGAATCCGTGGCCGACAATGTGAAAAAGGCTGCCCTGCTGCGCTAGATTGGGGCTTGAAGCATCAGATAAACAAGTATAAAAGAGGTTCGTATGACAGTAAAAGAGTTCTATGACACGATCGGCGGCGACTACAACGCTGCGTTATCCCGCCTTATGGACGACGGCTTCATCACCAAGCTGCTGGGCAAGTTCAAGGCCGACAAGAACTATGCCAACCTGACCGTGGCACTGGACGGCGGCGACGGCAAGGCAGCCTTCGTCGCGGCGCACACGCTCAAGGGCCTTGCCCTGAACATGGGCATGGACAACCTGGGCAACGCCGCCTCCGAGCTTACTGAGGCCCTGCGCGGGGACTCGCCGGACGTGGAGAAGGGCAAGAGCCTGCTCCCCGCCGTCGTCGCCGAGTACCAGAAGGTGGACGACGCCCTCAAGCAGCTGCTCCCCTAAATCTTCTCGTCAATGAGCCTGTCCAAGGTCTTTTTGGCGTAATCATGTACCCTCTGTGAGAACTGGGGGTACAGAAGGTAACTCAGTATGGCGTTGCCCTTGCGTATGAACGTGTTCCTCCCCATGAAGCGGCATATCTCATAAGTCGAGTCGCAGATAGACATCAATACGCCATCGTTCGTGGAATGCTGGGCCGTATACATGAGCGCGTCCAGCATGGAGCCGTCTGCATCAAATGCAGTCTCGCCCGCGGCCTTTACGAGCGTAAGGGAGAGGGGAGACCCGCTCGTCTTGATCATGAGCCGGGCGATGTAGGGGGCGAATGAGGCAAGCTGGCTGGATGCGGCGAGCGTGAATATCTCCTGGCAGTAAGCGGGGTGGGTCAGGTAGTAGGAACTGCTTGAAGCCCTGGCCGTTCCCGCTACGTTGTATGCCATATCTATGGAAGAAATCTCGCTGGTCAGCAGGGACACATAGCCTTGTTCACGTGCCCCAAAGTCTCCTTTCTTCCAGTCTTCCATCATTTCGAGCGACAAGCTGCCGTTGATAGCCCTGCCGTACACGTCCGAGGATTCCAGGATGATGTCCGAGTTGAAGGCATAGTACTGCACGGCTGTCTTTTCCTTGAACAGGGAGTCCTGCCCCGCCGAGAGGCTCTGCCTGACCCGGTAGGACGAGATGACCCAGTCCTTTCCCATGAAGTTTATGAAGCCTTCGTCGGAGACGAACATATAGGACCATGTGGAGGCGTTGCTATAAGTCGCCTTCCAGACAGGCAGGGCCTCTCCCGAGTAACACTCCGCCGTCCCGTTGTCCGCCAGGGCCAGACCTTGGGCGGTGACAGCCTTGTAGCGGAGGGAAGCCGCGTTCAGGCTGGTCGTTGCCTCCGCCTCAACCTGCCCGGTCTGTGTGTTGACGTAGAGCAGGCGGGCGGGCGAGCCGGAGAGGAAAGCCGCTGTCCTGCCGGAGAACACGCCGGTGACAATCTGCGCGGCGGAGGAGAAATGTGTTTCGGATGCACTCTTTATCCAGATGGAGACCGACTTGCCCCCCTGCACGCTGCAGAGGCCTATCGCCCCGTCCGAGAAGGAGAGCAGGACACCGTCCCCGCAGGATGCCGCAGCTTTGACCGTGCCGGAGAAGGTCAGCTCCTCCATCGGTTTCCCGAAGGGGGAAAGTGTCAGGGCACAGCTCTTGCCGCCCTCGGTCTTGGTCAGGAAGACAAGCAACCTTCCGTCATTCAGCTCCATCAGGGGAATTCCCGTGTCCTGCCCGTCCACATCGGCCACCCAGCGGCGGGTTCCCTTGAGCCCGTAACAAGCGATCTTACCGCCGCCCCTGACGAAAACCCTGCCGTCCCGCCCCGCGACGGGGTCTCCGTCCATGCTGAATCCGGGCCGGGCCTTCCACAGCTCCTTGCCGCCGGGGCCTATCATGCACAGGGTCGTCTTGCGGCTGACCGCATAGAGGATGCCGCCAAGGCCGGGCGAGAGGCTTTCAATCTTGCTGGAAAGCCCGTGCGTCCAGACAGCGTTTCCCTCGCCGTCAAAAGCGTAGAGGATTTTTCCTTCAATGGGAATCATGTATCCCGACTCGCTCCGCACTGCCTCGGCGAGGGCGGCCCCGCCCAGCACCGTCACTTTGGAGGGCTTTATGGCGGACAGGTCGAGCACGGGACAGGACGGGGCCTCTTCCTTGGCAGGGGAGGTTCCCGACGTCTTGTTCGCAGGGGCTTTGTCCGCCGCGAATGCCGGGAACGCACAGAGGAGGATCAAAACAACAGGCAGGGACAGTTTCATTTTCATTTCTATTTGCTTAACCACGCAAGGCTTTCAATGTGACAGGTCTGCGGGTAAAAATCCAGCAGGAAGAGGCGGTCAAGCCGGTAGCCGCCCCTGACCAGGACCGCCGTATCGCGGGCCTGGGTCGCCGCGTCGCATGACAAGCTCCGTATGCGGGGGATGTCTGATGCGGCAAGCCAGGAGCTGACGGATTTCTCCATGCCGCTCCGGGGCGGATCCACGACCACCGCGTCGAACCCACCGTTCAAGGCCGTGTACCGGGCAGCGTGGTTCCGTATCCAGTTGTCTGCGCTGAGCCCGTAGCTCTCGTGGCTCTTTCCCGCGAGGTTTATCTCCGCCCACGCAAGCGCGTCCCGGTTGTGCTCGACCAGGCAGACCTTGCCGAAGCTGTCCGCAAGGAAGGTCGAGAAGGTGCCGACCCCGGCGTAGATGTCCAGCGCGTTTCCGCCGGAAAGCCCCCCGGTAATCAGGGGAACGGCCTTGGCGAGCATCTCCAGGTTGGACTGGAAGAAGCCCTGCACGTCAAAGCGTATCTCCTTGCCCAGAAGCCCTATCGTGCAGCTGTTTGCGGGGTCAAAGCTCGTTCCCTCAAAGCGGGGACGTATCCGCTTCTGCTTCTTGAGCGGCCTCCCGCCCAGGGTCTTGCGGGGCTGTCCCTTCAGGGCCTTCTCTTCTTTTTTCTGCTGCCGCTCCTCCTCGTGGGCTATGACGATTTTGTCGTAGCCCCCCGGTATGGACGTGATGGCCCCGCTGCCGAAGAGGTGGACGCGCCCCCTGGGCCTGTCCCCCGGAGGGATTTCGGACAAGTAGCGGTTTACCTCCGCCGTCGCGCAGTCGCAGCGGGACAGCCGTATCATCTTGTTTGACCCCCGCTCCATCAGGCCGCCGTCGTGCAGCTGGAAGCGGGCGCGGTAGCCCCTGTCCGCCCCGGACACAAGCTCGATGTCCGGCGGCTCAATCCCCTCCCGCACAAAGGCTTCCCTGAGGATGGACTTCCTGAGCTCCTGCTGGAAGCCCGTGTCTATGTGCATCATGTTGCAGCCCCCGCACGTGCCGTAGAGGGGGCAGAAGGGCTGCACCCGGTGCGGGGAGGGGGAGATCACGGAGACAATCCGGCCCTGGCTGTAATCCCGGAATTCCTTTGTTATCTCTATCTCAAGCTCCTCGCCGGGGATGGCGAGGGGGACGAAGACCTTCTTGCCGTCAATCGAGGAGATGCAGTCCCCTCCGGTGACAATCTGCTCTGCTGTTATCTTGTAGGTCGGCATAGGGGAAGTATATACGAAAATTCCTTTTTTTAGAAGCGTCCCTCTTCGGAGGGGAGGGCAAAAAAACGCGCCCGCATCATAAAGATACGGGCGCGGCTTATGGAATTGAAAGGCCTGGCCTTACTTCTTGTATGACTGCCGGATTTCCTTGGCGGCGGCAACCATGTTCTTCAGACTCGGCAGGGTCTCGGCGTTGCCGCGGGTCTTGAGTCCGCAGTCAGGGTTGACCCAGAGCTTTTCGGCGGGAACCTTCTTGAGCATCTTGCCGAGCGCCTCCACGATTTCCTCCTTGGAGGGGATGCGCGGCGAGTGGATGTCGTAGACTCCGGGGCCGACCTCCGTGCGGAAATTGGCGGCCTTCAGGTCGTCCAGAATCGTCAGGTCGGCGCGGGAAGCCTCGAAGGAGATTACGTCCGCGTCAAGGTCGTCGATGTCCTTGATAATGTCGCCGAACTCGCTGTAGCACATGTGGGTGTGAATCTGCGTCTCGGGCTTGACGGTGGAGTGCACGAGGCGGAAGGCGGGAACCGCCCAGTCCAGGTACTCCGTGTGCCAGTCGCTCTTGCGCAGCGGCAGCTTCTCGCGGAGGGCGGCCTCGTCAATCTGGATGATGCGGATGCCGTTCTTCTCCAGGTCAAGCACCTCGTCCTTGATGGCGAAGGCAATCTGAAGGGTCTGATCCTTCAGGCTGATGTCCTCGCGCGGGAACGACCAGTTCAGGATGGTGACCGGGCCGGTCAGCATTCCCTTCATGGGCCGCTTGGTGCAGGACTGGGCGTAGCTTGACCAGAAGACCGTGATGGCCTCGCGGCGGCTCACGTCGCCCCAGATGACCGGCGGCTTGACGCAGCGGGTTCCGTAGGACTGCACCCACGCGTTCTCGGTGAAGCGGTAGCCGTCCAGGTGGTCACCGAAGTATTCTACCATGTCGTTGCGCTCGAACTCGCCGTGAACCAGCACGTCGATGTCCAGCTCCTCCTGCATCTTGATGCAGTCGGCAATCTGCTTCTTGTTGAAGTCAATGTACTGTGCCTCGGTAATCTCGCCCTTCTTGAAGGCAGAGCGGTTGGCGCGGACTTCCTTGGTCTGGGGGAAGGAGCCGATCGTCGTCGTCGGGAAGAGGGGCAGCTTGAACACGTCCTTCTGAATCTTCTCGCGCTCGGCGAAGGCGGGCTTGCGGGTAAAGTCGTCGTCCTTGAGGGCGGCAATCTTCTGCCAGACGGCCTCGTTGCGGCTGGTGCGCTTTCCGTCGAAGAGCTTCTTGTTCTCGGCGAGGGGAGCGTTGTCGCCGGAAGCGACCTTGGCAAGGTCTGCCAGCTCGCCAAGCTTCTCCTCGGCGAACGAGAAGTGCTTGAGCTCCTCGGCAGGCAGCTTGCTCTCGTTGGCGGTCGTGTAGGGGACGTGCTGCAGGGAACATGAGGTTCCGATGACCGCGTTCGGGGCGGCCTTCTTTATCTCGGCATAGAGGGCGGCCTTCTGCTCGTAGTTGGCGCGCCAGATGTTCTTGCCGTTGACGATTCCCGCGAAGAGGACTTTGTCCTTGGGGAAGCCCTTCTTGACGAGCTTCAGGCTCTCCTTGCCCTCAACGAAGTCCAGTCCGATTCCGTCGAAGGGAAGGGCCGTGACCGCGTCGTAGGAGTCGCGGATGTCGCCGAAGTAGGTCAGGAGTGAAACCTTGACGGAAGAAGCCTTCTTGACCTCGGCGAGGATGTCCTTGTAGAGGGAAGTGAAGAATGAGGCCTCGTCCTTGCTCACGTCGAACACGAGGGCAGGCTCGGCAATCGTCACCCA
>CACYDQ010000017.1 GCA_902773215.1 uncultured Spirochaetaceae bacterium
GGACGATGCCTTTGACGCGAAGATTGCGGCATTCTGCCTGGAAAGCTCGGCGAAGACGGGGAGCAACTGGCTGATCAACCCGCTGCAAGACTACCTCTTCCTGAACCAGAAGTACTACAAGGAGAGGCAGGACGACGAGCGGATCAACGTGCCGGGAAGCGTCAACAGTTTCAACTGGACTTACCGCATACCGGTAAGCGTCGCCGATCTGGAGAAGGACGCTGCCCTGATAGAGGGAATAAAGAAAATCGCAGCAATACACGACAAGGCGTGAGTGAGAGGTGAATATGCGTTTGTCATACAATGAGTTTCATATAAGCCGCCAGGTGCGAGACCTGTGCAAGTTCGACCAGAGCCTGTACTCCTCCTGCGGCAACGTGATTCTGGCGGACATGAAGTCCGTCCACAAGTTCCAGACAAAGCTGAACGAGCTGTTCGTCAGCCGGGGTGAGAAGGAAAAGCAGGTTTCCGCCGGAAACCTGAACGCAATGGGTCTTATCGACGAGATTCTCCATTACGTCTGCATGCTCTTCCGCCGGGACAAGGCCCCCTCCTGCTTTACGATGCTGCTTGAGGACTTGGACACCTACTTTGGCGGCAAGGACAAGGTTGACGAGCTGCTCTACCAGTTCATGGACGAGTTCCCCCCGGTGGAAGTCTATCAGGGCAAATGCAGCAAGGAGGACTTCCTTGCGCGGACGGCATACGACCCGGGAACAAAGAAGGACAGGCCCAACCGCGAGCAGGTGCTGGAGGAGCTTGTCATGCTGCACCTTGCCAACGAGAACCCCGCCTTCCATCCCTTCCAGATTCTCTTTGACGACAAGAAGCTTGCGGAGAACCCCCTCTACGTAAAGACCTGGAACCAGATAAAGGCGTTCTTCAAGACGCAGCCGGTCTTTGGTCCCAAGAACAACGACCTCATCAGCATGTTCAAGGAACCGGTCATCGCCTCGCCCACATCGCTCAAAGGCCAGCTGGACTACATCCGCAAGTACTGGGCGGACTTGCTCGGAGAGTGGCTCCGCCGCCTGCTTGAGGGAATGGACACGATATCGGAAGAAGAGAAGGCCGCATGGCACCCGACCAACGGCGGCGACCCGGACATGTCCCCCTACTCATACGACGACCTCATGCGGGAGTACGAGCGGTTCAGCCCGGACAAGGACTGGATGCCCAAGGTCATCCTGATGGCGAAGACCGTCCTGGTCTGGCTCTTCCAGCTGTCCAAGAAGTACGAGCGGGACATCACCCGGCTTGACCAGATACCCGACGAGGAGCTTGACCGCCTGCGCGACGAGGGCTTTACCGGCCTCTGGCTGATCGGCCTCTGGCAGCGTAGCTGGGCGAGCAAGAGGATTAAGCAGATAAACGGAAACCCCGAGGCGGCATCCTCCGCATACTCCCTCTATGATTACGAGATTGCGGACAACTTGGGCGGCTGGGGCGCGCTGGACAACCTGCGCAAGCGATGCTGGATACGCGGCATCCGCCTTGCCGCGGACATGGTTCCCAACCACACGGGCATGGACGGCAAGTGGGTCATCGAGCATCCGCAGTACTTCATCACCCGGCGCGACTGCCCCTTCCCCCAGTATTCGTTCAGCGGCGAGAACCTGAGCCTGGACTCCCGCGTGTCGATATATCTGGAAGACCACTACTATTCCAAGAGCGACTGCGCAGTCTGCTTCAAGCGCGTGGACAACTACACGGGCGACACGGTCTACATCTACCACGGCAACGACGGCACGGGCATGCCCTGGAACGACACGGCGCAGATTGACTTCTTGAACGCCGAGGCGCGGGAGGCCGTCATCCAGCAGATTATGAAGGTGGCCTCCAACTTCCCGATTATCAGGTTCGACGCGGCGATGGTCCTTGCCAAGAAGCACATCCGCCGCCTCTGGTACCCGGAGCCGGGACATGGAGGAGACATCGCGACCCGCAGCCAGTCCGCCCTCAATTCCGACGAGTTTGAGGCGAGGATTCCCAACGAGTTCTGGCGCGAGGTCGTAGACCGCTGTGCCCGCGACATGCCGGACACCCTGCTGCTCGCCGAGGCCTTCTGGATGATGGAAGGCTACTTTACCCGCACGCTCGGCATGCACCGCGTCTACAACTCCGCCTTCATGAATATGCTCAAGAAGGAGGAGAACCAGAAGTACCGCGACACGGTGAAGAACACGATAAAGTTCGACCCGCAGGTCCTGAAGCGATTCGTCAACTTCATGAACAACCCGGACGAGGAAACTGCCGTCGCCCAGTTCGGCAAGGGGGACAAGTACTTCGGAGTTTGTACGCTGATGGTCACCATGCCCGGCCTGCCGATGTTCGGCCATGGACAGATTGAGGGATTCGAGGAAAAATACGGCATGGAGTATACGCGTGCATACCGCGATGAGGTACAGGACGAGGGGCTCGTGCACCGGCACTGGACCGACATCTTCCCCCTGATGCACCGGCGATACCTCTTCTCCGGCGTGGACAACTTCCTCTTCTACGATGTCTGGGACAACGGACACGTCAACGAGAACATCTTCGCCTACTCCAACGGCTCCGGCACGGAGCGGACGATTGTATTCTACAACAACAAGTACGAGCGGGCGCAGGGCTGGATAAAGCAGTCCTGCGACTACGCCGTCAAGACGGGCAGCGGAGACAACGACAAGACCCAGGTCTCCAAGACCCTGTCGGAAGGGCTCCTGCTGAGCCCCGGCTGGAAGAACTACTGCATCTTCCGTGAGCACCGGAGCGGCCTCTGGTATGTCAGGAAGAGCGACGACATCATCAATCAGGGAATGTTCGTCGCCCTCAACGGCTTTGAATACCAGGTCTACCTGGACGTGCAGCAGGTGGAGGACACGGCGGAAGGCAAGTACGCCAAGCTCCACGAGCTTCTGAACGGAAGGGGAACCGAGGACCTGGAAGTCGCGTGGGAGGAGTACCGCTACAAGGATTTGTACGCCGTGCTGGAGAAGTTCGCCACGCCGGAGTTCCTTATGTCCCTGCACAATCTCTTCGCAAGCGACGAGGAGCTTGAGGAGAAGAAGGAGAATCGTCCTGTCCTGAAGGAGCTCTTCGCCTCCGTGGAGGAAGCGGCCCTCGCCTACTACGAGAAGGAAGAGGAAGTCGCCAAGGAGATTGCCGCCTTGAGCGAGGCTGAAAAGAAAGTCGGCGAGAGCACGAAGGCTTCCCCCAGCCAGAAGGCCAAGCGCAACAGCAAGAAATCCGTCAGCGCAAGCCCGGAGGAGCGGTGGACCGGCTTCAAGACCCAGGTCGAATTCCTGTACGACAGCTACAAGGCGCAGGAGTCCCCCTTCGAGCAGGAGCTTGCAAAGGGGCCGAAGGGCTCTGCCAATGCACCCGACATACTCACGGCATTTGCGATGGTCTCATCGGCGGGGCAGCTCTGCCTGCGCAAGTGGGGCTACGCAAGGAAGCTCACCGAGTACCTGACCCAAGCCGGGCTCAAGGCTGACGGCATGAAGGAAACCTTCCTGAACATCTTCTCGCTGATGTCCGCCCGCAGCCTGAACTTCGGCGCGGCGAGCTACCTGGGCTCCGCATACGAGCTTGCCAAGGAACTGACTTACGGAGAGCGGGCCTTCGCCCTGACCGGTGCCAACGAGTTCAACGGAATCCGCTGGTTCAACAAGGAGCGGATGGACCTGACCCTCTGGTATCTCCTTGCGGCGGTGTCCATGTACAGCCCGCGCATCATGCGGAACAACATCTTCAAGCTCTACAAGACCCTGTCCACCGCGCGTGACGGGGCCGAGTACCAGTGCGAGAAGTTCGTGGAAGCAATCCGCCCCGCCAAGAAAGCGGCCAAGGCCAAAACCCCCGCCAAGAAGCCGGTTACAAAGAAAACGGCGGATAAGAAATCCGCTGCAACGACGAAGGATACAGAAAAAAAGAAGAAAAAATAACAGTTTGGGGTTCCTAGGGGCAACGCCCCTAGGCGGTGCTGGGGGAAGGTGGGGGTGAGGGGGCGGAAACACCCACGCTTCCGAGTAGAGGGGGGTTCCGCCCCCTCAAGCAGGGGGTCTGGGGGTATCTCCCAGAAATTATTTAAGGCAGGAGCACCCGTTGTAGTCCAGGTCGGTCAGTATTTCGGTATGATCGGGGAAGACTGCGACGGTGTGCTCCTCGTGGCAGGACCAGCTGCCGTCGGCGGTGTAGACAATCCAGTCGTCCCCCGGCCTGCCGGTGATTACCTCGTCCGTCCCTTCGTTAATCATCGGCTCTATGGCGAGCACCATCCCCGCCTGTATGCGGGGGTTGGGGCCGGGCTCCGGGCAGTTGGGGATGGACGGATCCTCATGCACGTCCAGTCCTACCCCGTGCCCGCAGTAATCGTAGACCACGCCGTAGCCGTTCTGCTCATGAGTCACCTTGTAGACAGCCTTGGAGATGTCTTTGATGCGGTTCCCGGGGACACATGCCATTATCCCAGCCATCAGGCTTTCCCTCGTCACCTGCACCAGTTTCTTGTGCTGCGGCTTGACGTTGCCGACCATGACCGTGTGGCTGCTGTCCGAGATGTATCCGTTCAGGTTTATCCCGATGTCGATTGAGACCAGGTCCCCGTCCTTGATGACCCGTTTCTTGGAGGGAATGCCGTGGATGACCTCCTCGTTGATGCTGATGCAGGTCGCCCCGGGGAAGTTCTCCTGCCACCAGGCGGGCTTGCCCCCGTGCTTTGTCATGAAGTCCAGGCACCAGTCGTCCACCTGCTTGGTCGTCAGTCCGGCCTTTATCCGTGGCAGGACTTCGTTGAAAAGGTCTGCCAGAAGGTGGCAGCTCTCGCGGATTCCGTTTATCTCTTTCTCATTCTTCAAGCGTATCATATACCGTTCCCTTTATGTGGTTAGAAATATACAACTTTTCCGCTCTTTGTGCAATCACATCCCGGATGCGGAAGCTTCCCGCCCCTGTCCAAAAGGCCCGATTTCTGTTATAATCAGGGGCATGACGAGCAAAGTATACATCATCGGACACAGGAACCCCGACACGGACTCCGTGGTGGCGGCAAAGGCATACGCGGAGCTCAAGCAGCTCCTGGGGCACGAGGAGTACAGGGCGGCGAGGGCAGGCCACCTTGCCCCCCAGACCGAGTATATCTTCAAACGCTTCAAGATGGAGCCTCCTGAGTACATCCCCGACCTGGTCCCCAAGACGGCCTTCTACATGAACGACAAATTCGTCTCCGTCAGGGAGGACGTGTCCCTCTGGAAGGCCGTGGACAAGATGATAAGCACGAATGCCGCCGTCCTGCCCATCGTCAACGTGGACGGAACCTACCAGGGCATGCTCAACTA
>CACYDQ010000018.1 GCA_902773215.1 uncultured Spirochaetaceae bacterium
CCTGCCGGTGTTCAACCCCAACAACGACATCAGCTACTTCTGCGCCCCGCTCGGCATCATCACCTTCGGCAAGGTCGTCATCACGATATGCTGGACCGACTGCGAGGTGCTCCGCGACTTTTCCGCCAACCGGGTTAAGGAGCTGAACATCACCGACATACCGGCCTTCATCATCCGCATACTGGCGCGGGGCGACCTGACCTTCCTGCGCTACCTGAAGGAGCTGAACCGGCGGGCGACGACGATACAGAACGAGATGTTCCGCACGGTGGAGAACGAGGAGTTCCTGCAGCTCCTCAACATCCAGAAGTCGCTCGTTTACTTCGAGACTTCTCTCAAGAGCAACCAGCTCCTCCTGGAGAAGCTCAAGAAAACCCGCATCCTCAAGTTCGACGAGGACGACCGCGACTGGCTGGACGACGTGGACGTGGACAACCGCCAGGCCATGGAGATGGCGGACACCTACACGAACATCATGGCGCAGATGATGGACGCGTGCGCCTCGCTGATTTCCAACAATCTCTCCATCGTGATGAAGCGCATGACCATCATATCGATAGTGATAACGATTCCGACCTTCGTCACGAGCTTCTTCGGCATGAATATCCCCCTGCCCTGGGGGTCATCCGGCTTCCTCGGCATGATTTTCACCGGCGCGATCTGCTTGGTTTCCGCCCTCGTCGGCTGGTACGTCATCATGAAGACCTCCAAGTACGCCAAGCCCCTCGTCTCTCACCGCCGCTGGCTCCGGGGACGCAAGAAGAAACGCTAGCAGGGGGCGCTTCCTATATAAGCCCGAGCTTTTTTTGCTATAACGTTGATTTATCCTTATATAACACCGCTTTTCTGGAAATTTGGGACTTCCTGTGATAAATTTCCCGATAACTATAGATAAGGGTAGGTATTTTATGCGTTTCGGGGCGATATCAAAGGCATTTCTTGTTTCTTCGGTCCTCTGTTTCTGTTTCCTTGACCTGCTGTCGGCGGAGAGCCTGACGCTGAAGGAGGCCGTTGACCGTGCCAGAAGCGAGAACCTGGGCATCAAGGAGGGGGAGGTCTCCGTCAAATCCGCCAGGCGTGCCTCCAGCTATTCTTGGAATTCTATAAGTCCTTCCATAAAAGCGAGCGGCAGCCTGTCCAAGGCCCTGCCCGAGGACGACAGTACGTCCGGCTACGGAAAGTCCTCCGATGCGGCCCGGATTTCTTTGGGAGCGAGCATAAACATAGGCCTGTCCCCGTCCATCGCGACCGCCGTCAAGGGGGCCCGGCTGAGCTACGAGAAGCAGCTGATTGACTACGACACGACCATGAGGACGGTGGAGCTGAACGTCCGCAAGGCTTTCTACCAGATTCTTTACGAGCAGGAATACATCAAGCTCCAGGAGCGGAACGTGGAGTCCGCCAAGAAACAGTACGATACGAATAAGTCCAAGTACGACCGGGGAGTCCTGCCACGCCTGGACGTGCTGAACTCCCAGATTTCATATCAGAATTCCCAGCTTGCCTTGGACAACGCGAGGACGACGCTTTCCAATGACATGGCGACCTTCAAGAACCTTCTGGGAATGAGCCAGAGCACGCAGCTGGAGCTTTCCGGCAGCTTGGACAAGTACACTGAGCTTTCCGACGTGTCGGTGAGCGGGGTGGAGGCAAAGTCCAATACGATAGCTTCCCTGGAGAAGCAGGTGGAGATAGCCCAGAACTCGCTCATGGCGACCCGGCTCTCGGCCTGGGCTCCGACCCTCTCGGCGGGCTATTCCTACAACCTGTCCACGACGACGGATGATTCGACCGACTGGAGCAAGGGAGGTACGCTGACCCTGGGGGTCAACATCCCGATTGACGGCTTTTTGCCCTGGTCCAGCGGGTCGCAGTCCATCGCCAAGCAGAAGGATAATCTGGAGCTTGTGCAGATGCAGCTTGAGGACGCAAAGAACACGCAGAGGATAAACGTGGACAACAGCCTGAGCCAGGTGAAGAGCCTCATGTCCGCTATAGGGCTCCGCAAGCAGAGCCTCCAGTTTGCCGAGGAGAGCTACCGGCTGACGCTGGAAGCTTACAATAACGGAACCAAGGACATCATCGTCCTGCAGAACGCGAGGAACGGCCTGTTCGAGGCCGGCGTGAACCTGAAGAGCCAGGCATACAACCTTGCGGTCGCGCTGCTGAACCTGGAGAATGCCTTGGGCGTGCCGTTCGGGAGTCTTTCAGGCATCGACGATTAAAACGCAGAGTTGCCGATAGATATAGAGATATAGAGAATAACGAGAGAATACGATTGAGGAGAATGCGATGAAGGCTGCCGTCAAGGTACTTATAGCCCTTGCAGTATGCGCCGCCGTGATTTTCGCGGCATTTACATATATGAAGAATTCCTCCGGCTCCAAGCAGGGCAGGCCGGGAGGCCCCGGTGCCGGAGCTCCCGGCGGAGCTCCCAATGCCTCGGCAGGGAAAGCCCCGGCACAGGGAGGCAAGGCTCAGGGGACCGGCGGGCAGTCGGCCGGTAAGGGCGCGCAGGGAGGCAAGGGCGGGACGCCCGGCGGCGGAGTTGGCGGCATGCCGTCGCAGTCCGCCAACCAGATTTCCGTCCGCACCCTTGTGGCGGAAGTCACCCCGTTGCAGGACTACGTGAACACGACCGGCGAGATAGAACCGACGAGCAGCGTGGATGTGTTCCCCGACATCGGCGGTAAAATCCAGTCGGTCAATGTCAGCATCGGCTCGTATGTCAAGAAGGGGGCAGCCCTGATGAAGGTGAACCCCTCCACCCCGGGAACCCAGTACGCGCTCAACACGGTCTA
>CACYDQ010000019.1 GCA_902773215.1 uncultured Spirochaetaceae bacterium
CCCATCATCCGCAAGCATCTTACCATGGATGACATTGCGAGCGACATGGTGGTCGAGGGAGTGAACGGAAACATGACACGCGAGCAGATTGTCTCCGTCTGGAAGAACATCAACTGCGCGGTGCTTGACCGCGTCGCCAACAGCTGCTCGGTGGACACGGGCCTGTGCCTGTGCTCCACCAGGATTAACGGCGCGTTCAGAACGGACAGCGAGGAGTTCAGCAGGAAACGCCACAGCATCGGCATGGCATTCCGCACCGGCAGGGACGTGAACGAAAAGCTCAACGAGCTTACCGTCGTCATCCGTCAGGGGAATTCCATGAGACCCCAGATTGCGGGAATCCGCGACCTGGAATCCGCCGAAGAGGGCATCCTTACCCCGGGAGGCTACCTTGAGATAACGGGGAGCAACCTTACGATTTCTGGCGATGACGGGTCCGTCGGCCTGTACTTCGAGAGCGAGGACAACCCGGAAAAAACGGTCATCCTCGGTAAGGAAAAGATGGGTATGAACAGCCCGTCCAAGCTCGCCTGCGTGGTTCCCGCGACGCTCGCCGCAGGAAGTTACCGGATTAAAATCGTGACCCAGTTCATGAACTCCAAGGCCCAGCGGAAGAAGCCGCTCATCTTCGTCCATGACACGCCGCTTACCGTAACCTCCGCCTGAGTCTAGGCTTCCCTGCCACTGCGGGCAACGTCGTCCGCCGGTGGCAGGGGATTCTCCTTTGCGAGCTTAATCCGCCCCCCACCGGGCGACAAGGCTTGTGTCAGCCGGAGTTATGGAGTATAATAGAAGGACATTACTGTGTAAGGAGTTTTTATGAGCAAATACGCGGGTACCAAGACCGAGAAGAACCTGCTGGCAGCATTCGCCGGCGAGTCCCAGGCAAGGAACAAGTACGTTTTCTTCTCCGCCGTCGCGAAGGGCGAGGGGAACGAGGACATCGCCAAGATTTTTGAGAAGACCGCCGGCAACGAGGAGCAGCACGCCAAGATGTGGCTCAAGGAGCTGGGCGGGATCGGTGACAGCACCGCAAACCTGACCGCCGCCGCCGAGGGCGAGAACCACGAGTGGACCGACATGTACGAGGGCTTCGCCAAGACCGCCGAGGAGGAGGGCTTTGCGGAGCTGGCGGCCAAGTTCCGCGCGGTCGCAAAAATCGAGAAGCGGCACGAGGAGCGCTACCGCTCGCTGCTCAAAAAAGAGGACGGCACCTCCGCCCAGCTCAAGAACGGCAGCGTCAAGGTCTGGGAATGCCTCAAGTGCGGGCACATCGTCGTCGGCCCGTCAGCCCCCGACTACTGCCCCACCTGCGGTGAGTCCGGCCAGTACTTCGAGGTGCGCGAGGACAACTACGACCTCATCATGACCTGGGGCCGCTAGCCTCAGCCAGCGGTACCGCCCCAAGGAGGTACCGCCCGCGGGCCGTGAGGGGCCTGCTAATATCACGTTATAGCCAGCCCGTTCCCCAAGAAAATCATTGTGTTTCTGCCTGTATATGCTATAATTATGTTACTATCCCGAATAACAAAAAATACAGGAGGGATGGGGAGGGTTTTGCCTATGGAACAAGAGGTAGTTTCCACCCGGCAGGCATCTGTCGCGCAGGCCGTGCAGGACTTGTGCTCCAAGCTCAGGCGCGGCGCGGATTCCTATCAGGCGGTCATCTTCATGGCGGCAATCAGCTACGACTTCGGCGAGCTCTCGCGGGCCATAAAGGACCGCTTCCCGAACAGCGAGGTGATCGGGACCAGCACCGCCGGGGAAATCTCTCCCGCAGGATTCGCGGAAGGCAGCATCGTCCTGACGACGATGTACTCGCCGGAAAGCCGCGTGGCGGGCGCGCTGGTGGAAAACGGAAGCACATACCCCGTATCCGGCGCGGCGGGGCTGAGGGGCGCGCTGCAGCGATGCGGCATCCGCTGCAAGGATCCGTCGTCCGGCAAGAATGCCTTTGCGATTACCTTCATCAACGGCGTGTTCAACGCGGAAGAGTCGGTTCTTTCCACCTTCTATTCGATTATCCAGAACGACGCGTTCCCCCTCGCGGGAGGGACCGCAGGCTATACGGGCGACACCCCCCGGACGTTCATCAGCTACAACGGCAAAGTGACGCAGGACGGGGCCGTGTTCCTCTTCGTGCGCACGAGCTGCCCCTTCGACATCCGGCAGGAAGACATATTCCATTCCACCGGCAAGAGCTTCTTCGTGACGGAGGCGAACCCCGTGGAACGGACCCTCACAAGGCTGAACGGCCGGCCCGCGCAGACCGTGTACGCGGAGATGCTGGGCGTGACGGAAAGCAAGGCCACCCAGATGACCTTCGAGAATCCCTTCGGGCGCTACCTGGACGGCGAGCTCAGGATTGCCGCGCTCGCGGGCTTTACCCCCGACAAGAAGATTTCCCTCTTCGCGCGTGTCGTGCCAAACTCCACGCTGGAACTCATGCACATCGGCGATCCGCTTGTGGAGGCGGACAAGACCTGCTCCGGCATACGGGCGGCCATAGCCCGCCCCAAGTTCACGCTGCTGATGACCTGCATCACGCGCACGCTCGCCTTCGCGCGGATGGGCATAAGCCGGAACGTCATCTCCAAGTACGCCGATAGCTTCCCCACGTTCTGCGGGTTCTCCTGCTACGGGGAGCAGATCGGGCGCATTCACTGCAACCAGACTCTGGTGACCGTCACGATAGGAGAGTGAGCATGGAAGCACAGGAACTGATAAGAAGCGGGCTTGAGCTGACGGATACGCTCATCGCCTATCTCGCGAAGGATGCCGTGGGCTCGGAATTCCTCGGCTCGTACATCGGGAACGGAGGGGCCGCGCAGGACTCCGCCGACAAGCAGAAGGCAAAGCTGAGCATGCTGACACAGACCTCCAGGGACATGGAGCAGGCTGCGGAGCAGATGTCCGGGCGGGCGGAAAAGAACAACGAGCGGCTGGGCAGCATATTCACTGCCATCGAGACGCTGGGCGAGTCCGTGACCCGCATAGAGGAAGGGCAGCGGCACTACGCGGAGCAGTTCAAGTCCGTCATCGCGCAGACGATGGAGATAAAGAAGCAGATTGACGGAATCGTGAACATCTCAGAGCAGACCAACCTGCTTTCGTTCAACGCTTCCATAGAGGCGGCCCATGCGGGGGCGGCGGGGGCCGGGTTCCGCATCATCGCGAACGAGGTCAAGACCCTGTCCGAGAACACGAAGAAGGCGACGAGCAAAATCCTCTCCGACATGGACAGGCTGTCCGCGAGCATCGCCGGGCTGGAGAAAGCGACCCTCAGCAACACGGATTCCCTCACCACGCTCTCGGCCGAGACCACGGGCACGCTGAAGGCGTTCGAGAGCGTGCGCAACAGCAACGCGGCGAACAACCGGGACGTGGAGCAGATAAGCGGGGCAATCGCGTCGAACCTGCAGAACATACAGTCAATCATCAGCGACATACAGGACGGCGAGGACGCGGCAAAGAAACGCCTGGAGGACTTCGCGGACAGCGCGTCCAAGAACGCGATGCTGTTCAACGACCTGTATTCATTCACCTACCAGCTGAAGGCAATCCTGCAGGAGCTGAAGAAGAAGAGCCTGGCCTAGCGGCCGGCCCCGGGGAAATGAGGCGGCGCGCAGGGGCCCCCTCACTCGTAGCTGATCACGGACTCCAGGGCACGGACGAACTCCTCAAGCCCTGCCCTGTCCCCGTCCGAAAAGCGAGAGAGCGAGGGGCTGTCTACGTCCAATACCCCCACGACCTTCCCGCCGTGATGGATGGGAACGACAATCTCCGAATTGGAGGCCCCGTCGCAGGCTATGTGCCCGGGAAAGTCGTGGACGTTCGCAACGACGAGGGTTTCATCTTTTTGAGCCGCCGTCCCGCACACGCCTTTCCCCAGGGGAATCCGTATGCAGGCCACCTTGCCCTGGAAGGGACCCAAGAGGAGCGAGCCTTTGTTCATCAGGTAAAAGCCCGCCCAGTTCAGGTCATCAAGCCCCGCGTACAGCAGCGCGGACGCATTTGACAAAAGCGGGATGTAGTAGTCCTCGTCCTCCGCAAGGGCGAGCAGCTGTTTCTTCAGCATCGCGTAATCGGTCATATATGTTCCTCCTGAATCAATTTCTTGTTGGGCTTGGGAAGTGCAACGTCACCGCCGCACTTCCGCTCCGTCAACGCTGCTGATGCTTCCGTCAAAGTATATGAAATCCTCTTCCGGGTATTTCCAGACTGCGCGGAAAATCGTCGGCCGCTTTATGCCGTCGGAATACAGCTTGTATGCGTCGCACTGGGCCTCCCAGGGGATTTGTACTGCGGTCCCGTCGGGGGCGGTCTGCCCCCGTTCGTTTGTCGAGAAGCAGATCATTTCACATGCGTCGTCGAAGCGGAAAACGCCGGATGCGCTTACGCTATTGCAGCTAATCCGGGCTTCCACTGTATGCGCGTCAATCTGGGTAAAGCTCACAAAATCCTGCAGCAATGCTTCCGGGAGGAAAACTATCTCCGCAAGATAGGTCACAAGGTCCGCTTTGTCCATCTGCTCCCCCGTCTGGTTGAACAGCTGGAAAAGCTTTGCGAGCACCCCCTTCATGCCACCCTTACCATCCAGATAATAATCATACCCCTGGAACGGAACGCCGAACAGTTTGCTGTCAATGAAGGCAAGCCGTGCCGGGGCATCGGCAAAGTCAACCTGAGTGTAATCGATTGTAAGCTTCGGCTTGTCCTTGCCCAGGGCAAAAGCGACCTTTTTGTATTCCATCGTCAAAACGGATTTCCTTCGGGTACCGATGTAGCCGCAGGATTCAACATAGTTCTGGACAAGCGGCGGAAGACGGGCAAAGTCTTCCTTTGTGTACACTCCGGAACCATGATCCGGAGCGTTCTGTTCTGCCGTCCGCGTCCTTCGCTGGACATCGTTCCTGAACTGGTTTTAAATGGAGAATATGGGATGGAAAACCACACCGCCACAAGCAGAACAAGCGCAACAGCAACAACCAGAATCAGCATTCTCTTTTTCCTCATAGCGATTGATTCCTGCACTCTGGCACTGAGCTACCTTTGACTGCTTC
>CACYDQ010000020.1 GCA_902773215.1 uncultured Spirochaetaceae bacterium
ATGAAGTGCATCAGGGAGAGGATGGTCATGGTCTCCGCGCCGGCGGAGGCCCGGTCTATGGAGCAGAAGTCCCCGTAGTCCATCGGAAGCCGCATCGTGTAGGTATTGCGCTGTATCATGTAGGGGGACGATCCCTTGGGCGCGGAGCCGCTTGTCACCGTCATCCCCGCCTCGTCCATAATCTTCTGGGGCAGGCTTGTCTCGCTGTCCTTGTAGACGGGGCGGCTGACGTTCCCCTCGGTCTCGCGGTCCACGGCCATCATCATCAGGAAGGGTATCTCCTTCCAGCCCTTCTCTATGCCCATGCTCTTCTTCTCATCGTCATCTATGTTCGTGGTGCTCAGGCTGACTGCCTTTGCCAGCGGGACGAACACGGAGCAGAGAAAGCGGCCCGAGGATGAGTACTGGGTTATCGTCAAATCCTTCAGGTAGCGGACGGTGTTGCCGACCGTCGGCGAGTCCATCACATACTTGGCGTAGAATACGTCCTTGGAGCCGTCCGGGTTCTTGAGCGAGAAGCACACGTTGCTTCCGGTCGCAAGCTCCTTGAAGTTGTCGGTCTCATCGATGAAGAAATACTGGTTCTCCATCCCTTCCTTGGCGCGGGCCAGGTAGAACTCCACGTCCGGATCGGTCTTGAGCTTGGCGGCAAGCTCCTTGTGCAGGGAGTAGAGTATGTAGTAGGCGGTCAGGTAATCCGGCTCGTCCTTCGCGTAAGCCGTGTAGCCTTTCCATTTGAGCCGGTGAATACGGTATTCTTCCTTGTCTTCGAATTCCCCGGGATCCTTCAGTTCGTTCCACGCGGTGGCAGCGAGGATATTCATGTCCTCCAGGTTCGTGTTCACCCCTTTGCAGGCATCGATTGCGAGCGAGGCCCAGTAGTGGGACTTGAACCATTCCTTCTCGGCCGCGGCCTTGGTGGACATCTCCTTGAGCTCCGCAATCGTATACCTGTGGTCTGCCGTATAAAGGGGGCGGTCCTGCGTGACCATGGTCCCCTTGCTGATGTTCATGCTCTTCCATTTGGCAAGCTCATCGTTTGCCTTCTTGAGCATGGAGACAGCCTTTTCGTCCTTGGGGGCGATTGTGGCGGCGCGATTGGCATACATGAAGGCAATCTCGTACTTGCCCTGCCTGAGGAAGCTCTCCGCGTTCTTAAGGTCGCTTTCCAGCTCCAGGGGGGCGTTCTCCAGCGCCGCTATCCGGCCCTTGACGAGCGGGCGGAAAATCTCCTCGTTGAAGGAGAGGATGGCGACGAAGACGAGGGAGGAGAACATCACCGTCCTGTAGCGGTCAATCATCGCCGCCGAGAAACGGCTCTTGGAGTTGTTTGAGTTTGCCTTCCAGAGAACGGCGCAGGCAACCGCGAAGCCGCTCAGAAAAATCGTCGGGAGCAGCATCAGGAACCAGCCCAGGGCCCGCATGATCCGGTAATTTGTCACGGAGGACTCTATGAGCGGGGGAACCGTCCTGTAGATGAAGGTCTCCGCCATGCAGCAGATGAAAATCAGGAACGTATATATGCCCAGGACAGTGAAGACTTTCTTCATTTCAATACCTCTCTAATAGCTGTCGCCGTAGGATTCCCCGCTTCCTTCGATGAACTTGCGGTTCTTGAACTCAAAGGCGAAGAAGGCAGCCGTCAGGATAAGGAAGCATACGATGTTCGCCAGGATGACGCAGGGGTTGCCGATTCTTGCGAGGGATCTCAGCGGCGGGATTTTTGTCAGCACGTCGTTTACGGACGTTTCCGCCTGTACGACCACAGGGCTTGTATATCCGGCGATGTTGAACAGCAGGACCCCGAAGGTGACGAAGATAATCGATATGACGCTGACCATTCTCCACTGGGAAAAGCGGCGCAGGCCGACTACCGCCAGCAGCGGCAGGGCCATGGAGGCGAAGCAGAGCCAGTAGCCCGTGCCTCCCTGCGAGCATTGCCACAGTATGGCGAAGAAGTTCTGGATGTAGCTGACGAGGATCGAGAGCGACGGGGGCATCTCTATGGTGTTCTGTATGAGGGAGTCCGTGAACGTCGTCCGTTTCTGCGACAGGCGGACATTGCTGAAGGTGTACACATTGTCCGCTGCGATACCCGTGTCCACGCACAGGCCGTTCGCGAGGGAGCTTGCCTCGTCCACGCTGCTATAATAGAAGATTTTGTCAGTGCTCGTCCGGAAGTATCCTGCCGAAGGCTTGTCCGCGACGTTCTGCCCGATATAGCGGTTGTCGCCGAAGGGAGTCTCCCTCACCGTGGCGGGAAGGACAAAAATCCACGAGGTCAGGTAAAGTGCGGCGTAGATGGCGATGGGGATGACCGTGGACTCCGGGTGACGTATCATCCAGAGCGTCATGAACATGGCCTGCAGCACCAGGACGAAGGGCAGGAAAATCAGCACCCCCTCCAGGAAAAGCTTTATGTCGAACGAGAGCTGCTGCCCTGCGACCATATTTATACACAGCGTATAGACCATGTAGACGGCCGCGAGGGCCATGCACATGAACGCGCTCATACAAACATAGAAGACTATGAGTTTAAGCGATGACAAGAGGCTCTGCTTTATATTCATTTTCTCCCTTCACAATAACATTTCTTGGCCCAAAGCTCAAGGCTTGCCGCTGTGCTAACAAGTTTTCCACAGCTTTTGCAATAGAAAAGCAACGGCAGTTTTCCCTTAAGGAATATCTGTATATATTATGCGGACTTAGGTTTAGGCCTAGGACAGTATAATATAACTCTTTGCTTTGTAAGCCTTTATATTTTCAAAACTCCGGAAAATCAACAAAAAGTTTTTGGGAATTCCCGGGAAACACCGAAAAAACATCGGTTTTACAAGGCCTGATGGACTTTTCCACATTTTATGAACAGTTATCCACAGGGTTTGCACTGCCCTGTGATCACCGCTGCGGAAAAGCTCCGTGCCCTGTGCCGTGCTTTATCCCATCATTACTTCGCCGGTATCACTGATGGCGATGATGGACTTGCAGCCCGGGCACCTGAAGCGGCCGGATTTTGTGGCCTTGAGCTTGTGGGAGCATACGGGGCATTCCACGAGCTTGGGGAAAATGGAATCCGTTGCGGGCTTGCCGCCGAAGAACGCGACGGCCTTTTCCACCGTGTCCTCGAAGGTGAAGTAGTCCATGAAGCCGAGCAGCTGGAAGACCTCCTTGACCTTGGGCTGCAGCTGGCTCAGCACCATGTTGCCGCCCTTGCCCTTCAGCTGGTCGTGAAGGTTCGTGAACGCGCTTATCCCCGTGGAGGAGACGTAGTTGACGGTGTTGCAGTTGAACGCTATCTTCACGAAGCCCGTGGCTATAATCTTGTCCATCTGCTTAGTGAAGTACGCCGTGTTGTAGGTATCCACATAACCGCTCAGGTTGACGATGATGCAGCCGGGAATGCTTTCGACAGGCTCAAGGTTTATCAGCAGGCTGTCATCTTTTGTGTCCATGAAGCCCGGAACTATGTTGTTGTTTATCATTCTGCTTTATCGATTCTCCTTTCCTAAGGAACAATTTTCCGATTATGCTTCCTATTCTAGCATATAATCCTGCTTTTGTCCAAGGAATTTACCGCAGGACAACAGGCGGATGCGGGCGCTGCCCTTGACAGCCGCCCGTGCCCCCGCTAAAATTCGGCCCATGATAGGCATCGTCGATTACAACGCCGGAAACATCCGCAGCGTGGAGCACGCGCTTGAGTACCTGAAAGTCCCCTTCGTCCTGTCCAAGAACCCCACGGACCTGGAGCAAGCGGACAGAATCATCTTCCCCGGGGACGGGGACGCGGCCTACGCCATGTCGGAGCTGAAGAAGACGGGGTTCGACAGCTTCCTCAGGGACAAGATGGCGGCGGGAACCCCCATCCTGGGCATCTGCATCGGGGCGCAGATCGTCTTTGACTGGAGCGAGGAAGGGGACACCCCCTGCCTGTCGCTGATTCCCGGCAAGATACGGCGCTTCTCCAGTATATGGAAGGAACGCCATCCCGACGCCGGTGAGCACGAGCGGACGGCCATGCTGGAAAGCGGGCTCAAGATTCCCCACATGGGCTGGAACGACGTGAGCTTCTGCAACGGGGGAACCCGCCTCTGTGCGGGCATAGACGACCACTCGGACTTCTACTTCGTCCACTCCTATGTAATACAGCCGGAGGATCCGGCGCTCATAAAGGGCTACAGCGACTACGGCTGCATGGTCCCCGCCATCGTGGAGAAGGGC
Source organism: uncultured Spirochaetaceae bacterium (assembly GCA_902773215.1). Taxonomy (GTDB): domain Bacteria; phylum Spirochaetota; class Spirochaetia; order Treponematales; family Treponemataceae; genus Treponema_D. Next base: position 4,222 of record CACYDQ010000020.1, read on the forward strand.
AACCTGACGGTCTTCCAGTTCCAC
>CACYDQ010000021.1 GCA_902773215.1 uncultured Spirochaetaceae bacterium
GCAAGCTTCCGCCTCTCGTCGCTCAAAGAGTCGATCGTCTTTGCGACGGATGCGACATCCAGCCTGTCCCAGCCGTCCACTTCCATGAGCGACCGTACCGCGAAGAGCTTCCTGTCCAGCTCCTCAAGGGCGGAGGCGAGCTTTTGCAGGGATGCTGTGAGGCCCGCGCCTTCGGCCTGCAATTCATCCAGCCTGCCGCTCAGGACCATCCGCTTCTGCGCGTTGTCCCATCCCAGGACGAACTCCGCCCTGCCGCCCAGTTTGCGGTCGTCCTTCTCGTGGCGTATTCCGCTCTTTATCAGCCCGCTCGAAGAGAGGGCCTTGTCTGCCCGGGCGATTTCCTGCGTGTCGTCGGTGCAGCGGTAGTCGAACTGGAATGTTGGAATTCCGCTTGCCGAGCGAGGCAAGCTCCGCCGTAAGCTCCCGCACCGCATCATCATTCTGCCGGAGGGCGACGGCGGCCTGCGTCTTCTTCTCCTCAAGCTCAGGCTTCTTCCTGTCCAAGTCAGACTGCAGCTCCGACATGAGCGACAGGTTCTTCTCAAACCCCTTCCTGGTAGCAGGAAGCTCCATGCCGAGCACAGAGGCTTTCTCCTCATAGCGGGCGGACTCCTGCTTCCTGCGCTCCTTATCTGCCTCTATGTTCCGGATTTCTCCCTCAATCTCCGCGATGCGTCGGGAAGATTCCGTGCTGTCGATGTCGGCCTGCAGGCTCCGTATCGCGGACTCCAGCGCGGCGGACTCGGCGGATTTCCGGGACTTGATTTCCTCTTGGGCCTTCATTTCACGGGGTGGACTGGTCGTAGAAGCATCCGTTGAGGATTGAGATGACGTCATCCTTCTTGCGGAGATACTGGGTGCTCGCACCGGTGCTCGAGCCGACGGCATCCTGCGCCTGTAGGTTTCCGTATGCTCCCAGTACGTATGACTCCTCGCTCCTGTCCTTCTTTTTTGTGGAACCGGAAGACTGGTTGTAGAAGCGGAGCGTGGCGGGAACGAGCAACGTCGGAGCGCGTCGACGAGCGTCGTTTTTCCCGAGCCGTTCTCACCCGTCAGCAGCGTGGACTTGCTGTCCGCGTCCAGTGTGTAGACTCGCCCGTCAAAAAGGCCCCAGTTGAGCATCTGGAAGAACTCCAGATGGAATCCAGCCTTCATCTCGGCATCAAAAAGCTCGTACGGCATATACCTCCTCCCGACTCACGAATCCTGAGCGTCAGCGTCCTCTTTGCCGAGGATGTCCTTGAGCTTGTTCCTGAATTCCGTGATGAACTCCGCGTTTATCTTGGCCTTGAGTATCCTGCGGATTTCGAATGTCCTGTCAAACGAGCCGGAGCTTTCCATTTCCCTGATGAACGAAAGGCCGCAGAGCCTGTTCAGGGATTCGTCTAGACGGCGCATGGCCTTGAGCTGATCCTTCTTTTCAGGGAAGAAGCTGTCCAACCGCTCCTTTATCTCGCTTGTGCTGAGGATAAGGTTCTCCGACTGATCCTGCGAGCTGTCGAACTGGTCCAGTGCCTCTCGAAAAAGGACGCAGAGGAGCGAGTCCTGCATCGTGAGCTGGCGTTCCTGAATCAGCTTGGGGAGCGGCTCCTCCTCCTCGCCCATCTCGCGCTGCTCCAGAAAGGCATACCCGTCCGCTGCATCAACGTAGACATGCAGTCCGATTGTCCAGAAATAGCGGTCTATCTCCGATAGCCAGGCCTGCAATGTTGCCCATGTCGGGTCAGCGTTGTTCGTGCGGTAGACCGGCCCCTGCAGCAGCTTGACTCATACGGCTGCCCACACGGGGGACTTGCCGGAATTCTGTCCGTCCGTGCCGTTCATGGGAACACCATCCTTGGGGCCGTCACCGTCACCGTCCGCCCGTCCTTCTGATACGAGATATCATCCGTCTTGTCAGAGTCAACCACGATGTCCTTCTCCTTGTTTGCGATTCCGAACCAGGCGACAAGCTCCGACAGGCCTTTCTGGATGGGGAAAATCTCCAGCAGCTCCCTGAGCGTGAACTGCGACCTGCCGGTCTTCTTCCTGAATTCCGCGATGTGGGAATACAGCTCCTTCTCGTCGATGTAGAACTGCGAGAACAGCTCTGCCATGGCATTCCCGTCCGGGGTTTTGCCGTCAAATGTCCGTATCTCGTTGAATTCCCTGTCGTATTCTGGGTATGCCGGTTTTCTTGCCTGCGGGAAGAAGAGGTTTGGCCGCGTCTGCACGGACATGAAGATTCCGTCCGCGTCTTGCGGTGCGTCCTGTCCCAACGTCGTGGCCTTCTGCGCGTATTCCCCCATCAGATTCTTTATCTCCGCCGTGAGCGCCTTTATCTGAATCCGCTCCCCGGCGTTCTCTTGTTTCAGGATTCTGTTGAGCCGTTCCGTCAGAATTCGGTTCTGTTCTATTATCTTCTGCCCCGAGTCGTAGAGGCTGCGCTTCAGGCGGAGGAGAAAATCGTCCGAGCTTGTGGGGAACATACGCGTTATCTCGCGAGCGATGCTGGCAATCTCGTTGTCGTTGAGTGAACAGCCGCTCAAGGCTCGGCGTAAGCTCCAGCACGGGGATGTTCTGCTTGTTGTAATAGCGGCGGAGGTATTCTTTTTGATCCGAGCACCAGAGGCTTATGTATTTCCTTGCCCTTGCCTGAAAGTCGGCATTCTCCTTTAGCCCGGAAAGCTCCGTGTCAGGTCCGTCCGCTTCCCCAAGCTCTTCTTCAAGGCTGCTTCTGGCATCTGCATTTTCCTTGAGGTATGAGGCAAGGCTTGTCTCCAGGTCATCTGACGGGATGGTCGCGAGGTTCCGGCTGCGGAAGTGTCCGTGCAGGAAGGGAATCACGAACAGGGCCGAGGGGGAGCGCAGGAGCCTGAGCGCGGGGTCGGACCGAAGGATGCCGGAAACCTCCGGGCTGGTCGAATCTGATGCTGCCGGGCCGCCTTGCGCTTTCATGGGAAGGATTCTAGCATGAAACGACCGGTTGTTCAAGGAAGAAACCGGGGCAAGCCGCCCTGTAAGAGTCCCTCCGGCAGATTGCCTGCCAGCCCGCAGTGGTGCGACAGGCGCAGTTGGGGGGCTTACCCCAGTCTGACCATAGCCTGTTTGCGGTAGAATGCGACCCCATAGCATCGAATCTGTGTGTATCCGTCAAGGCCGTCGGCGTATCGCTTCTCGGCTATCTGGGCGAGGGCGGTCTTGCAGTCGGCTTCCATGTCCGCCTCCTTGGCAGACCTTTTGGCCTCGATAATCAGGGCACGGCGGTTCTTCTTGTCCTTGAGCAGGATATCCGGTCTGCCAAGCCCCCGCTCATCATTGGAGAGCACCGCATATCCCCGCCCGACAAAGATTCCCGCAAGAAAGGCATGGTAATAGTCCTCGTGGTAGTCGTTGTAGCTTATCGTATTCCACAGAAGGTCGGACACAAATTTTGACGCGGCATCCCCGTCACCCTCCCAGAGGGCTTTGAGCAGCCCGTCCACAGTGGAAGTATCGAGCGTTTTTTGGAAGTGCTGGACCACCGCACCCTGGAATATGGCCGCAAGCTCCCTGTTGGGTATCTTTAGGCTTATCGTATTTCCCCGTTCCGCCGGGTCGGCCTTGGTCACGTAGCCGGTCATCAGGAGGACGCTCCAGAGGTTGTCCTCAGAGGTTCCCAGTGTGTCGTAGGTAAGTCCGTCAGATATGGTCTGTGTGATAGTCCCCCCGTTCATCAGGGTCTCGAATTTGTCTGAGACGTCAAAGTCCGTCCGGTCCACGAACGAGAGCAGGACCCCGTTATGGCTGGTGTTCCCCCAGTAGTTCTTGGGGAGGGTCTCACGGCTGCCGCTTAAGTCCGACAGGTAACTCATCACGTCCCAGGGGCAGTAGACGTGGCTGGTCCCGAAAATGTAGCCGTCGTACCATTCCCGTATTACGTCGGCGGCATCCTGCAGGCCGGCGGCATCGAGCATCTTGCCGACTTCTTCCTCCGAAAAACCGAAGTAGCGGCTGAAACGCTCGTCCATTACGGAGTAGGAGGCAAAGTTGTTCGTCCCGGTGAAGATGCTCTCCTTTGCTATACGCAGGCAGCCTGTGACCACGGCGAGCTCCAGGAATTCGTTGTCCTTGAGGGCTGCGCTCATCATCCCGCGTATCACGCCCAGCATCCTCTCGTAGAAGCAGTTTTCCGCCGTGTTCTTCTCGTTTGCCCTTGCAAGAGGGACATCGTACTCGTCAATGAGCAGGATGACTTTCTTACCGTAAACGGTATGCAGCATCCGCATGAGGGTCTTGAGGGAGTTTTGGACCTCTTCTTCTATTGCGGTTTTGGCCATCAGGTGTTTAAAAATCAAAGCATCATCACTGTTTGCCTTTGGAGAATCTTTTAACTCGGGTAAATCCTTGCACAAATCAGAAATCAGGTTTTTGAGCTTGTCGTAGGCCACCTCAAAGGTATCTGCCTCTGCATCCTTGAGCGATAGGAAAATGACGGGCCGCTGGTTCATCCACTCCTTGCAGAAATCCTCGTGCCGCATGATGTCCAGCCCCTCGAAGATGGCACGGCTGTCCTTGCGGATGTCGAAGAAGCTCTTCAGCATGCTCATCGTCAGCGTCTTGCCGAACCTGCGGGGGCGGGTGAAGAGCGTCACCTCGTTATCGGCTTTCGCCACGAGCTCGTAAATCAGCTCCGTCTTGTCGACGTAATATGAGCCTTTTGACCGTATTGCCTCAAAATCCGACTTCCCCACGCCAACGGTGAATTCCATGCCTCTTACTCCTGCCTATATCCTTCCACGCCCTTATGCTAGCACAGGAAGGGGAGAATTTCAAGGATTCGGGGATACGCCTGTTAGGGGTGTGGCTCCCGTTGGCGGAGTGCCCCGGGCATAAAAAAAGACCCCTCAGAAGGGGTCTTGAAAGCGGTAGAAGGGAGTCGAACCCTCGTCTCCAGCTTGGAAGGCTGGGGTAATGAGCCGTTATACGACTACCGCACAAGTGATGATATGATAATAAAGATATTCAAAACTTTTGTCAAGGGCTTCGGATGGAATTTTTTTACAATGCTGCATCGAGGGAATGTATGGGGACACCCCGCGGGAACTGCCAGCGTAGCGTCAAGGCTATACGTTCCCGTCGTTGCTACGGAGGCAAATTGATATTAAATCCCCTTTATGATATACTGCGAATAGAAATTCCTAGAGGAGGATTTGTTTCATTTTTATGGAAAAGTTCTTTAAGCTGAAAGAGCGCGGCACTACGACAAGCCGCGAGATTGTGGCGGGACTGACCACCTTCCTGGCTATGTCCTACATCCTTGCCGTCAACCCGGACATCCTGTCGGGCTCCGGTATGCCCAAGGGCGGGGTGTTCACGGCAACGGCGATTTCGTCTGCCATCGCGACGCTCGTCATGGCCCTGTGCGCCAACCTTCCGGTCGCCCTTGCCCCCGGCCTGGGCCTGAATGCCTTCTTTACCTATACGGTCGTCCTCGGCATGGGCTGCAGCTGGCAGTTCGCGCTGACCGCCGTCCTGCTTGAGGGTATCCTGTTCATCATCCTGTCCCTCGCCGGCGTCCGCGAGGCTATCATCAAGTCCATTCCCGCTGGCCTCCGCAAGGCGGTCGCCGTCGGAATCGGCCTCTTTATCACGCTGATCGGCCTTGCCAACGCGGGTATTGTCGGCACTGACACGGGCACGCTGATCGGCTTCGAGAACTTCACGATGGGCCATGCGACCGCCATCGTTGCGGTGCTGGGCCTCATCATTACGATTGTTCTCTTTATGCTCAAGGTGCCCGGCGCAATCCTGCTCGGAATATTCATCACGACGATAATCGGCATTCCCTTCGGCGTGACGAGCATCCCGGACGGCTGGAAGCCTTTCTCCACCCCGGCAGCCCCGCTGCTCTTCAAATTTGAATGGCAGAATGTCCTGACGCTCAAGTTTTTCGTCGTCTTCTTCACCTTCCTCTTTACCGATATGTTCGACACGATCGGGACGCTGATGGGCGTGGCGGAGCAGGCTGACCTGAAGGACAAGGACGGCAACATCGTCAGCGCAAAGCAGGCCCTCCTTTCCGATGCCATCGGAACGGTCGCCGGAGCCTGTCTCGGAACTTCCACCGTGACGAGCTTCGTTGAGTCCACGTCCGGTGTCGCCGCCGGAGGCCGGACGGGCCTTACTTCCGTCGTCACCGCGCTTCTGTTCCTGATCTCCCTCTTTCTGAGCCCGCTCTTTGGTATCGTTCCTTCTGCGGCGACGGCTCCCGCGCTGATCTTCGTCGGCTACCTGATGATGCGGTCTGTCACGACGATTAAGTTCTCCGATCCGACCGAAGGCATCCCCGCCTTCATTACGATTATGGTCATGCCCTTCTCCTATTCCATTTCCAAGGGAATCGCATGGGGTGTCATCGCCTATGTCCTCTGCAAGGTCGCGGGCAAGAAGGCCAAGGATATCCCCGTGGTGACCTGGGTGCTTGCCGCGATATTCATCGCAGACATCATTTTTGAGGCTGCCAAGGCTGCCTGACAAAGTTGTCCGGGGCTGTCCGCAAGCTTGCAGACGGCTCCCGGAAAGCTGTGCAAAGGCATGAAAAAGGGCTGGTTACGCTTTGTAACCAGCCCTTTTTCAATCTGTAACTAGCCTTGTTTCAATCCGTAACCGGCCTTTGCTACATATTCTCGTATGTCTGGACGGAATCTTCCAGGTGCTCTATCTTTATTCCGGCATCCTTGAACATCGACAGGGAGTCCCCCTCGTCGTGGTAGTGTTTTTCGCAGACAACCCGCTTTATGCCGCAGTTGATGATAAGCATGGCGCAGGTGCGGCAGGGGGTCATCCTGCAGTAAACCGTCCCGCCGTCTATCGGTATACCCCGCTTGGCGGCCTGGCAGATGGCGTTCTGCTCGGCGTGCACTGTCCTGACGCAGTGCTGGGTGATTGACCCGTCCGAGTGTATCATCTTCCGCATCATGTGCCCGGCCTCGTCGCAGTGGGGGAGGCCGGCGGGGCTCCCGACGTAGCCGGTGACGAGAATCTGGTTGTCCTTCGCGATGACGCAGCCGCTCCTGCCCCTGTCGCAGGTTGCCCGTTTGGCTATCGTGCGGCAGACTTCCATGAAGTACTCGTCCCAGGTGGGGCGGACGTATTTCTCCGTGTTCTCGGCCATAGGACCTCCCTTTCTTGATGAGGGCTAGAGATTTGAGACGAGCCAGTCCTTGAAGGACTCGTAGTCCTTTGACATGGGGATGGAGTTGTCCTTGAGCCTGAGGACCCGCTCCAGGCTCTCCGGCATGCTGGGCGTGCGGCCCACCGCGTTCTGCACGGTCTCGCCGAACTTGGTCGGGTGGGCGGTCTCAAGCACGATTCCGACAGCCTTGCCCTGCACGACGTCGTCTGCCCATGAGGGGATGCTGGGAGTCAGTCCGGGCTTGTTGATATCGCCCTTGAAGCCGCTGACGAGCTTCTCCATGTCGCCGCTGCGCATGTCGTTCCAGGCCTTCCAGCCGATTGCCCCGTGCGGGTCGATGATGTATCCGGTCTTACTGTTGCACTTCTTGATTGCGTCGATTGTACCTGCATCGTCCGTCCAGTATGAGGCGAAGAGCTGGCGCACTTCGTCCAGGCTGTACATGGAGATGATTCTCTCGTAGTTGCTCGGTGCGCCTACGTCCATCGCGTTCGCGAGGGTGGCCTGGGACTCCCGTGCCTTGTACTCGCCGGTCGCGATCCAGTCGGGGACGGTATGGTTGGCGTTGGTCGCCGCGACGAATCCTTTTATCGGCGCACCCATCTCACGGGCGATGAGGCCGCTCGTCAGGTTGCCGAAGTTTCCGCTCGGCACTATCGTGATGATGGACGCGTCATCAATCTTGCTGTCGTGGGGAATCCTGTTCTTGACGACGAGCGAGGAGTACATATAGTAGAAGCTCTGCGGGAGCAGGCGGGCGATGTTGATTGAGTTTGCCGATGACAGGCGGAACTTCTTGCGGAGCTCTCCGTCGGTGAAGGCGGTCTTGACGAGCTTCTGGCAGTCATCGAAGTTCCCCTTGACCTTGAGGGCGCGGACGTTGCCGTCGAATGTCGTCAGCTGCTTTTCCTGCAGGGGGGAAATCTTGCCGTCGGGGAAGAGAATCGTCACGTCTATTCCGGGAACGTTGTGGAATGCGCTGCCGACCGCAGACCCGGTGTCGCCGCTCGTGGCTACCAGGATGTGCAGGTTGTCGTTTGCACCCCGGTTGAAGTAGGACATGACCCGTGCCATGAAGCGGGCACCGAAGTCCTTGAAGGCGCAGGTTGGCCCGTGGAAAAGCTCCAGTATGTAGGTCACCTTGTCAATCGGGTTGACGCGCGGCATGAAGGGGTATGCGTCCTGGATGATGGACTCAAGGTCCGCGTCGGGAATCTCGCCCTCGACGTAGGGCTTTGCCATCACGTAGGCAATCTCGCGGAACGAGGGCTCCGGGGTCCGCTCGATGTAGGACTTGTCTATCTTAGGGAATGAGGTCGGTATATAAAGTCCGCCGGTCGCGGCGTTCATGCCGTTCATGACGGCGGTCTTGAAGTCTACGGCAACAGTTTTGTCCCTTGTGTCTGTGTATATCATGTCAATAGTATCCTTACGCAATTGTGCATTGTAAAATAATGCAAAAGTTTAGCAGATTCTGCATAAAATTGCAAGGGGCTTGACAAAATGCCTCCGAGCGGGCAATATAACGGAATGGAACGCTCTGGCAGGGTCGGCGAGGGTGGGGAGAAGTGGACCAAGGTCATTTCTGCCGAGCAGGGGCTTCTGGACCTTCACCTTCGGGACGTGATTCATTACCGTGATCTTATTTTCATGCTCATAAAAAGGGACTGGACGGTGGCCTACAAGCAGACCGTTCTCGGTCCCCTCTGGTACGTCGTCCAGCCGCTGATTTCCGCAGTGATGTACACCTTCGTGTTCGGAAAGCTGGCTGGCCTCGGCACTGACGGCATTCCCTACGTGCTCTTCTACTTTCCCGGCAACATGCTCTGGCAGTACTTCAACAAGTGCGTCGGCTGCGGTTCCAACACCTTCCTTGCCAACCAGGGGGTATTCAGCAAGGTCTACTTTCCCCGGCTCTGCGTTCCCATCGCGGACGTGGCCGGGCAGGTGCTCAGGCTTCTGATTCAGTTTGCCTTTCTCCTCTGTATTTACTTCTATTATATTGCCACCGGGGCTCCGATACAGCCCTCTTTCTTGGTCCTGCTTTTTCCCCTGCTCCTTATCTGGATTGGGGCGATGGGTATGGGCTTCGGCCTGATACTGAGCGCGATGACGACCAAGTACCGCGACCTGAACAACCTCGTCGGCTTCGCGATGCCCCTTGCGATGTACGTCACGCCGGTCGTCTATCCGCTCTCCCAGGCTCCGGAAAAATATCGCTTCCTCTTCATGCTGAACCCGATGAGCGCGCCGGTCGAGGCCTTCCGGGTCTGGTTCTACGGGGCGGGCAGCGTCAGCCCCCAGATGTACGCCGTCAGCGGTGCGGTCAGCGTGGTCCTGCTGTTCTTGGGTCTGGTGCTCTTTACCCGGGGCGAGCGTACCTTCGTGGACGTGATATAGGGGCGTTTTTTATGGATAACAGCAAGATAGCGATAAAGGTTTCCC
>CACYDQ010000022.1 GCA_902773215.1 uncultured Spirochaetaceae bacterium
TCAGAATGGAACGGCTGAAGGTGAAGGAGCTGGAACAATGGCTGGAGTCTCCGCGAAGAAAGCCCCTGATTGTGTGGGGGGCGAGGCAGGTCGGCAAAACCTACCTTGTCAAAGACCTGTTCGCCAAGAAGCACTTTGAGCACTTCATATACATCGACCTGAAGAAGGACGAGCAGGCCAGGGCGTTCTTTGCCACGACATCGGATTCCGACAAGTACATCGCATACCTGGAAGCCCGCTTCGCACGGAAAATCGACGGAAAGACACTCATCGTCTTTGACGAGGTACAGCAGTGCCATCAGGTCCTGTCATCGCTCAAGTACTTCTGCCAGGACCACCGGGAAATCCCTGTCATCGCGACTGGCTCGCTCGTCCGCCTTTCCCTGCGGCATCAGGAACAAGCAGGTGGAAATGACGAATTCCTTTTCCCCGTCGGCAAGGTCGATTCCATGAACGTCTATCCCGTCAGCTTCGAGGAATACCTGATGAACGTCAGCCCCTTCCTGCTGGACGAGATTCGGAAGGCATACAGCCGGATGCAGCCCCTGTCCCCCGCATTTCACGACATGGCGATGGACCTGCTGCACGAGTACCTGACCATAGGCGGGCTGCCGGAAGCATTGGACACATTCATACAAAGCAAGTCCTACGCGGACGCGACAGCCGTGCTCAAGGAGGTCTACCAAAACTACCTTGGCGACATGGACAGCTACAACATCTCGGGCGAGACCATACTCAAGACCCGGAGCGTGTACAAGAACATCTTCGCCCAGCTGAACAAGGAGAACAAGAATTTCAAGGTCACCATGCTGGACAAAGGCAAGTCCAACCGGGACTATTTCTCCGCGTATGAATGGCTGGAGCTGGCACGGGTAGTCTACCGCTGCCGCAACGTCAGGGGACGGATTACGATACCGATGGAGGAGGAGTCCCAGGGCCTGTTCCGGCTCTACCTTGCCGATGAGGGAATCTTCACCTTCCAGAGCCAGACGAACCAGGCGGACCTCTTCGTCAAGGACAGACGGTCGACGCTGGCCGGGATATTCTACGAGAACTATGTCGCCTGCGAGCTGGCGGCAAAGGAGCTGCCCCTCTTTTACTGGACGGGCAAGCAGACGCATGAATTCGAGTTTGTCGTCTGCTCCGGGGGGAAGGTCTACCCCATCGACGTGAAAAAATCCAAGGGCGGTACGGCCTCCCTGCAGGAGTTCCGGGAAGCAAACGGGAAAGGCACCGCCATAAAAATCTCCGCCAACAACTTCGGCTACAATGCGGAGAGCGGCATCCTCACGATACCCCACTATGCGGCTTTCCTCCTTGCGGATGACCTGAAGAACGGAACGATGCAGTTTTGAGTTTTTGAACTATGGATCCCGAAAAGAATCCCGGAACAACAGGGCGCACTGACCACAGAACAAACGAAGCCCTCCTCCTGACGACCGCCGCCGCGGGCCTGTTCGTGTTCCAGAGCCTTGCGAGCAAAGCGGGCGGCCTTGTCGCGGGCTTCTTCGATTATGATTCCATCGACAAGGACGGCGTTTTCATGTACATCACCGTGCACCACCTCGTCCAGATGGCCATCGCCTGCGCGGCCATCGCGATTGCCGGGAAGACGCCCGGCGGACCGGGCATGCTGCGGGGCGCGGATTTTCACCTGAAGCCGAGGCTGAGCAGAACCGGTATCCGGTATACGGCGGTTTTCTCCGTTATCATCACGGTATATGTTTTCATCTCATATATCGCCGCGTACAGGCTGAACAGGATTGAGCCCCCCGGCTATGAGCTGACGGCGGTCACTGTCACCGGGAGCCTCGGCTTCCAGCTGCTGCTTTCCGGCACGTCGGAAGAAATCCTGTTCCGCTCACTCCCCGTAACGTTCTTGCATTTGCTCTTCCCCGGTCCGGGACGCGGCAGGCAGTTCCTGCCCGTCGTGATTGCAGCATTCCTCTTTTCGCTCGCGCACATACGCTGGAGCCTGTTCCCGATCAGCGTGTCATGCTCCTGCTTCCAGCTCGTATACGCGTTCATACTGGGCATCGCATACGGAATCACGTTCCTGAAATCACGGAGCGTGCTCTACCCGGCGGTCATGCACGGGCTGAGCAACTTCGTGATGGTGGGTGCAGGATACCTCTTCGCGGTAATCTGAGGAGGGCTTCCCTAAATCACGGAAACAGGCAGGGCAAGGGCGGACTCCCCCAGGGGAAAGACGAAGGGCGACAGGCAGATGACGGCGGCTTTCCCTAGCTGCCTGTTCAGGCTGGGAAGGACGGAGAAATTCCTGAGCGCGTCCGTCCCGGGAGAAGCGGACTTCTTTATCTCCACCGGGTATATGACGTTGTTGTCCTCGATGAGCAGGTCTATCTCCTTCCCGTTGTTGTCGCGGTAATAGGAAAAGCAAGGCCGCACGTCCTTCCCGAAGTTCGTGTATGTCTTCACGATTTCAGAAATGCAGTAGGTCTCGAAGAAGCTCCCCGCCACAGCGGAAAGCTCAAGGGAACGCGGGTTGTTCCACAGCGAAAGGTAGCAGGCAAGGCCCGTGTCCATCATGTAGAATTTAGGCCGCTTGACGATTCTTTTTATCGTATTGCCGGAATAGGGCTGCAGCAGGAACACTATGCCCGACGTTATGAGCAGGGAGAACCAGCTGTCGGCGGTCTTTGCGTCTATTCCCGTGTCTTTCGCCATGTCGCTCAGGTTCAGCTCCTGCCCTGTCCTCGCCGCCACGCATGAAAGGAACTGGAGGAACTTCCGCTCGTTCCTTATTTCAATCAGGGCACGGATATCCCGCTCCAGGTAGGTCTGCACGTATTCGCCGAAGAATGCCTCCGGGGTCAGTCCCCCGTCAATGACCATCTGGGGCATCGTACCCCGCAGGATTCGGTCAAAGACGCTCGTCACCGACTCCTCTGATTTTGGTTCAAGCGAGGAGACGGGCAGGAAAGGCCGTTCCTCGACACCAAGAATCTCCGACCTGCTGAAGCCGTACAGCTGCATGATTCCAATCCGACCCGCAAGCGACTCGCTGACATCCTTCATCAGCTGGAACATCTGGCTTCCCGTAAGGAAGTACATACCGTTGCGGCGGTTCTCGTCAACCCGTATCTTTATGTACGGCAACAGTTCGGGCGCATACTGAATCTCATCGATGACCAGGGGAGGCTTGTACTGCTGCAGGAAGAGCTCCGGGTCCGTCCTCGCAAGGCTGCGCAGGACAGGATAATCCAGCGTGACATACTGGATACCCCCAATCTCCTGCGTGACCTGCTTTATGAGCGTAGTTTTCCCCGTCTGCCTGGCCCCGGTCACGGCCACGACCGGAAAATGCTCCGAAAGATATTTCAGCTGCCTCCCGGCTGTCCTTTTCAGCACGCCATCCTCCAGATTTCATACAAATTCGGAATTCAATTCCCGATTTGTATAATACTATGGGGACACACGCCCGTCAAGCCTTTGCGAGCCTGCGGGAAGCTCGGGCACGGGCAGCCCCCTCCCGTCACGACTCCGCCGCAGGGGCAAGGCAGCGGGAGGGCGTTACTCCGTGACGGGATTGTTACGGAAGTCATAGCCTGTCTTGCAGAACCTCATGCCCCTGCAGTCCTCCTACTTACGCGCCGTCACGACGGGCGACCAGGCCTCCCTGACGAATCCCAGTCTTTTCCCCTTCCTTGGTGAATAGTCCGTGCGCACGTGCACGCGGTAGCGGCGGCCTTCCTCCAGTTCCTCCGGGACATAGACTCCCAGCCTGCCGGACGTGTTCTCCGTTATGACGGACGCCTTGACCCACAGCGACTTGTCGCTGACAGGATTGTCATCCGCATCGACAGGGCAGAAGAACACACCGCACCCGTCCGTATCGGAGAGCCGGAGCAGGACTCCCTTCAGCAGAAGCTCCTTGCCGATGCTGGTGACTTTGCCCTCCACGCCCGTGAACCTGTCGGTGACGGAGCGGATCCTCATCCCCTCGTCAGCCGTCCTGATGTCAGTGACCCGGATGTTCCCTATGGTCTCCTGCGTGAGCCTGGACGGAGTGAACTTCACCTGCAGGGGCTTGGAGCCATCCTTGGTCACAAAGCCGCTGCCGTCGTACTTTCCCCTGGCGGAGATGAACATCGTCCCCAAATCCATCACGTTCACGGCCTCCCCGTTCCGCAGGGCGGTCAGGATTTCCTCCTTCAGGAATCCCGCTATCTCCTGCACGTTCAGCTCGTTGGTCCCGGCCTTGCGGGCCTGGATGCGGGCGATGAGCGTCCTGGTGTTCACGGTCTTCCTGTCGAA
>CACYDQ010000023.1 GCA_902773215.1 uncultured Spirochaetaceae bacterium
AAGGTTATGAGAATATGCCGCACTAAGACTAACGCCCTCTCCCCCTCACTTCCGCGTGACCGAGGACTTGTCCGTCGCATAAACCGCTGCCCCGGACAACCTGGACTTGAGCAGGTAGCCCTGGGCTACAAGCTTTTCCAGCACGCTCTTCCTGAAGTAGGAGGAATCCGAGAGCCCCAGGAATGACGCAATCTCGCTTGACTTACGCGGCTTCCCGTAGCAGAAAGCCAGGATTTTTCCGTCATGCGCCGAGCCGTTCTCCACGGGCACGAATTCCAGCACGGGCAGGGAGTCGTCGCGTATGCCATCCGCGTATGTCAGGTCCGGCAGGACAAGGGTAAAATGGTCGGAGCTGGAATAGACGAACGGCTTGTGACGCTCATCCGCATCCTCGTATTCCTGGATGATTTTGTCAAACCCCGTTCCGGCTGCCTCCATCACCCTGCACTTCACGAGGATTCCGCAAATCAGCTCATTCCGCCTCTTGGAGATAATCTTTGAGAGCTCATAGCTTTTGCCCAGCTTCTCTCCCTGATAAAAGCTTCCCGGGGAAGAGATTTCCAGCCTGTCCAGGAACATATCCAGTTGGATCTGCGTTCCGTCAAGGTAATAATCCCGGTGGGCCACGGAGTTCACGATTCCCTCCAGCAAGGCACGGACAGGATAGGCTGCGACCTCCTCCCTGGACTCCTCATGCTTTATGAACGTGTGGTTCATCCTCTGTTTGACGAACTCCAGCATGAAGCTTATGGAGTCCGTCAGGCATCCTGCGAAGCGGTTTATGGTGACAATCCGCTCGCTCCCCTTGTTCAGCCCGGAGAACACGGAACACTGGACATTTGTCTTCCTTCCGTCATAGCTGTCCGAAAAGAGGACCGCTCCGTTTTTGAGCAGCCCGTCAGCGTTAAAGAAGCCCATTGACCGCAGGGCCTTGTCAGAAAGCTCCCCGTCCGGATTGTTCCCGGCAAAAAAGGCGAACATCTTGGAAAAATCCTCTCGGCGGTAGGGAATGTCGGAATCCAGTATGTCGAACTGCGCGTTGCGGCTCCGTATGCTCATGGAGATGATTTCCTCATAGGTCGCCCCGTTCGTGAAACCGTCGCGCCGCATATATATGGAAGGAATATTCTTGAATTTGACGATTACCGGCTTGACGGGGGACTCCGGCACATCGGCCCGCATTATGAAAAGCTCCGTCCCGTTGTTCTCGTAGCGGACAAAGGAAATCCGTATGACAGGGCGGGGAAAGACATGCTCGTTCACCTGGTTGTTGAAGAAATTGCGCTCGGCATCCGCATCCTGCCTTGAAAAACCAATCAGCTTGCTGGTCTTGTCCTCCACTCCGATGAAAAACGAACCGCCTTCTGCATTCGCAAAGCCCGCCACAGTCTTGAGCCAGCCTTCAACATTGTCCCGGTTCAGCCGGGCCTTGCATTCCAGGCTGAATCCCTCAAGCTCCGATACATCCAGTATGTCATCAAGCAGCATGGCTTACCCCCGCCGTCAGCCACTTCAAACACTTCGAAGCGGCTTTGAAGTTACTTCAAAGTGTACTTCAAACTCACTTCAAAGTCAACTTCAAAGCTACTTCAAAGTCACTTCAAACACTTCAAAGTCATCCGGCTCCGTTACAAACCGCGGCCCGGTCAGCCTGAGGCCCGGCTGACCCCTGCTTCCTCAGGCTCCCAGGCTGTAGGCCTCCACACCAAGGCTCAGCTTACCGTCCGAGCAGAAGGAGATGCCGTCGGCACGGATATCCGTGTAGAAGACTGCCGTCATCACCTGCTCCCCGCCGTTGGCAAAGACCTCCACGCTGTATTTGTCAAGCACGACCCTCAGGCGGAGCCCCGGCTCCGTGCGGAACAGGCGGCTTTCCTGCACGTGCAGCAACGCGCGTCGGCTGCCCGAAAAGCGGCGGTCCAGGCTGAGCGTGCCCTCATAGGGGCGGTACATGATGTCCGTGTGGAAGCCCAATCCCTCGGCAAGCCTTATGCGGAACACATGGCAGGGGGAATCCCCGGCGTCAGGCCTGATGTCCAGCTCCATGTCCACGAGCCTTCCATGCAGGCCCTCAAGCCGCTTTTCGCCGCTGAAGCAGAATTCCCCGCCCGCAAGCTTCGCGCCACGGAATCTTTCCAGCTCGCGCACAGGCTGCTGAATCAGCCTCCCGTCGCGGACGGACAGCTCGCGGGGCAGCGTCATCTGCGACGACCACGCGCCGCCTTCCCGTATGGCACAGCTGTCCCAGTTCTGCATCCAGGCTATCATGATTCTCCTGCCGTCCGGCGCGAGCAGGGTCTGGGGCGCGTAGAAGTCAATCCCGCAATCGATGCACTGGTTCTGCCTTTCCCTGAAGCAGCCCGTCTTCTCATCGAAATCCCCGATGATGCAGACCGTCCCGTTGCCGCTGTGGTACTCGCCGTCCGCGACCATATCCTGCGGGCTGAGGATCAGGAGCTGGTTTCCGTCCAGGGAAAAGAAATCAGGGCATTCCCACATCCTGCCGAGCCTGCCGTGGTTCCCGGCCAGCACTTTCCAGAAGCTCCAGCGGAAACCGTCCCCGCTCTCGTACAGAAGGATCTGCCCGCTCCCGTCGGCGGCCCGGCTGGCCACTGCGCAGCAGAAACTGCCGTCTGACTTCCGCCATATCTTGGGGTCACGGAAATCGGCGGTGCTCGCTCCTTCGGGCAGCATGGAAGAGCTTATGACGGGGTTCCCCTCGTACTTCTTGTAGTCAGTTCCGTCGCCTGCGGCCAGGCACTGGACCTGAACGTCGCGTATGCCCCCGTCCGCAAGCTTCTCCTGCCTGACCCCGGTGTACATGAGCAGCTGCCTGCCGTCGTCCAGCCGGGTCGCGCTGCCAGAGAAGCAGCCGTCGCAGTCATAGGGGGCATCCGGGGCCAATGCGGCGGGAAGGTATTCCCAGCGCAAGAGGTCCTCCGAGACGGCGTGCCCCCAGTGCATGGTGGCCCAGTGCATGCCGTACGGATTGTACTGGTAGAACAGGTGGTATTTCCCGCCATAATACGAGAAACCGTTCGGGTCATTCATCCAGCCGCAGCAGGGAGTCAGGTGGAACGCGGGCCGCTCATCCTCCCGGATGAGGGCGGCCGCATTACGCTCGTAATCCCGTGCGTCTTGCAGTCGCCCGCCCATATCAGTTCCCCATCGATGCGTAGTATGCGTCAAGATATTTCTGGTAGAGGGCCAGGTAGTCGTCCAGGTGGTAGGAGTCCAGCTTCTTGCAGAAAGCCTGCCAGTCCTGGCCGCTGAATCCGTTCATCACCCAGTCGGACTTGACAGCGTTGATCGTCTTGCTTATGTCCGCCTGCAGGGTGGAAAGCTTCTCCGTGTCCTCGCGCGTCATGAAGACGTTGGGGTACACGTACTTCTCGTTCACGTCGGGCGTGTAGTAGTCCTTGATCCAGTCCAGGCGGTACTGCGCGTCATCTGGGCAGGTGACGTACACGCCGTAGTACTCGTCCAGTATGGCGAGGGGGCCGTTGACGGACTCGGCCTCGCGAACTTCCACGGGGGAAGCGTCACCGAGCGGGGCATGCTTGAGCATGGTCTTGCCGGAGGCGTTCTCGCCGAGCACGAAGATGTCAAAGTCATCGTCCTCGCCGTAAGTCCCCCAGTTGTTCTGCGGGGACTGGAAGGGGTCGTACATCTGGTCAAGCCAGGCGCAGACGAGGGCAGGCTTCTTCGCAACAGCCGTGACGACGCAGCGGCCGCGGTCAAATCCGCTCGTGAAAGACCCGTTCTGGGCGGTCAGATTGCGCACGTCGGCGGTCAGCACGGGAAGGGGAACCCAGTCCGCCAGGTTCGCGATGTTCGCAACGTCCCAGCTGAAGCAGACACCGTACCTGCCGGACTTGCCCTTGGACACGTAGGTGGACCACTCCTGGGTGAAGGACTCCGGGTCAATCAGCCCCTGCTCGTACAGGCGGTGCAGCCATTCGCAGCCCTTCCTGAACCCTTCCTGGTTGGCGCTGCAGATGACCTTGCGGCTGTCCGTGACGGCGATGTGCCGGCCCTTGTCCGCGTCCCCGTAGCCCTCGCCGAAGCCGTTGATGAGCACGAAGGGGTCCTGCCCGCCGTCGTTCATGATGCATGACATGGGGATGATGCTCCCGTCTATGTTGAACTGCTTCTGAATCCGCGCGGCATTGTCACGGAAGGCGACGAGCGTCTTCTCGAATTCGTCCGTGTTCGTCGGGAGAGGAAGGCCCAGGAAATCCAGCCACTTCTTGTTGATGAAGCTCATGTTGTCTATGACCTGGATGGCCTCCTTGCCTGAGCCGAGCTGCTCGATCCAGGGCAGGGCCCAGATGTGCCCCTCGGAGTCCGTGCACATCGCGCGGTACTCCGGGTATTTGTCGAACACCGCCTTCAGGTTTGGCATGTAAGCGTCTATATACCCCTCAAGGGGAATGATGATGCCCTGGTCTGCATACTTGAGCAGGCTGGAGTCGTTGAAGTTCGCCGTGAAGACGAAGTCCGTGAGCGTCTTGGGGTTGGCCATCGCGAGCGTAATCTTGTCGTTCCACTGGTCGCCCTGCATGGCGGTCCACTTTATCTCAACGTTCGTCTTTTCCTGCAGGCGGCGGAAAATCGTCCGCTTGTTGGGGTCGGACTCCGTGTTCGCCGGGAAGCTCGTCATGCCCGTCAGCACGACCTTCTCCTTGAGCGGGAAGGCGAGAGTGGCGGGATCCACCTGCTCGACCTCGCCCTTGTTCAGCGCGACCTGCTGCCTGCCGCCGCAGCCGCAGAGCACCGAGCCTGCCAGCGCAAGGGCGGCAAGGCATGTCATTCTCATCATCTTTTTCATATATATCCTCCAAAAAATGAATTCTCCCGAATATCCTTTTATCTATTCTTTTATCTATCCCTTTATAGAACCGGCCATAATCCCGCTGTCAAAGTACTTCTGGAAGAAGGGGTACATGACAAGCAGGGGAAGGCTGGACACTATGATCGTCGCGTACTTGAGCAGCTCCGCAAGCTGGGC
>CACYDQ010000024.1 GCA_902773215.1 uncultured Spirochaetaceae bacterium
AATCTCCGGCATGGAGGGGTTGGACGAGATGATAAGGTCATAGGTCCCCGTCGCCGCGAGCGATGTCAGCTTGCCGGGCCATTCCGCCTGGTTCGTGCCCGCCTCCATGATGTATACGTCCGCCTTGTCCGCATCGGATGCGGCCTTGGCATTGAATTCGTCTATCGCCTCCTGAACGCCTTCCGCGACGTGGGCGTAGGTGGGGGAGTCCGCCATGATGCCGGGGATGAATACCGCGACCGACGCGACTTTCTTGCTTTTGCTGCCTCCGCACGAAAGGAACAGGACGGGGCTGGCCAGTACGGCGAGCACAACACATGTTTTGAACAATTTCATCGTTTTGTAACCTCTTGCGAGACTATAGTTCGATATCAAATTATTGTCAATAGTTTTATGTCGAACTATCCACCTTTTTTGAGGTGCTACTGTCGATGTTCCCGTTCAGCTTGACGAGCAGGCGGAGGAGCTCCTCCTTCTCGTCCGGGGTGAAGCCATTGTAGTATGTCTCCAGCAGCTCCCGTGATATGGCGGCTGTCAGCGTGTTGTATTCCTTTCCTTTCTCTGTCAGCGACACGTACTTCATCCGGCTGTCGCTCTCATCGGTCTCTTCCTTTATAAGCCCTTCGTCCCGGAGCTTCTTTATGAGGGCGGTCGTCGTGGACTTGTTGCGGTTTATGACCTGTGCCAGCTCGCCCATCTTCATCCTGCCTCTCTGGGAGAGCAGGTAGAGGATGAAGCCGTGGGAGGAGACGAAGTTGCCTTTCTCCGCCAGCCTCCTGCTGGTGAATTCAGCCGACAGCGTGTGTATATGGGAAATCAGCGAGGGGAGGGATGCCAGGTTGTAGTCCATGCGCCTAGTATAACACAAAACGCCGTGCTTGTCTTTTCCCGCGAAATGCTTTACTATTCGGCTATGAACGAGTTTCCTCACATAATATTGAAGGCGAAAGAAGAGCGGGAGCTGGCGCAGGGCTTCCCTTGGGTATATGACAACGAGATTCATTCGGTGAAGGCCTTTGCCAAGGACGGGAGCGGGGTCAAGACCACGCCGCTCGCGGAGTCCCCGGCGGACGACGGGGCGGTCGTGGAGGTCTACAGCAGCAAGGGCGGCTTCCTTGGCAGCGGGGTGCTCAACCGCAAGTCCAAGATAGCGGTCAGGCTCATCGGGCGCGAGCATGCCGACCAGATTATGGCGGACCCCGGGGAATACTGGGCGAAGGCCGTCAGGAACGCCGTCAACGTGCGGAGGCTGTCGTTCAGCGATACAGAGAGCGTGCGCCTGGTCTTCGGCGAGGCGGACTTCATCCCCGGCCTGGTCGTGGAGCGGTACGTCACTTCTGACGGCAGCTACCTCGTCGTGCAGTTCCTCGCCCTCGCATGCGAGCTGTTCAGGAAGCAGCTTGTCGATGCCCTCATTGCGACCTGCAAGCCCAAGGCAATCTACGAGCGCAGCGACGCGTCCGTCAGGGCAAAGGAGGGGCTCGAGGAGAAATACGGCTGGATTTACAAGAGCGGCAAGAACATCATTACAATAGAAGAGAATTCCCTCCGCCTGCGCGTGGACATAGCGCAGGGGCAGAAGACCGGATACTTCCTGGACCAGAAGCTCAACCGCATGGCCATACGGAACTTCTGCCACGGCAAGAAGGTGCTGGACGCGTTCTCCCACACGGGGGCGTTCGGCCTGAACGCTTTCAAGGCGGGGGCCAAGTCCGTCGTCTCCGTGGACATCTCCGCCGAGTCCGTCGAGCTGATAAACGAGAACATCCGTGAGAACGCCGCCCAGTCCGTTATGACCGCACGGTGCGCGGACGTGTTTGACCTGCTCAGGCAGTACGAGGCGGACGGCGAGAAGTTCGACGTGATAATCCTGGACCCGCCCGCCTTCACCAAGAGCGCGAAGCAGATACAGAAAGCCTACGGCGGCTACAAGGAGATAAACCTCCGCGCCATGCGGCTGCTCAACGAGGGGGGTATCCTCATCACTTGCTCCTGCTCCTATTACTTCGATTCCAACACCTTCTATTCCATGCTGATCCATGCGGCGACGGACAGCCACCGCCGCCTGCAGGTGCTGGAAAAGCGCGGTGCCGCCCCTGACCATCCCATCCTGATGGGATACCCCAAGAGCGAATACCTCAAGTGCGCGATATGCAGGGTGCTCTAGCATACAACACGGTCGTCCTCCTGGGCCCCACCGCCGTCGGCAAGACCGCCATCGGGGTGCGGGTGGCCGCCCACTTCGGCTGGGACATCATATCCGCCGACAGCCGCCAGGTCTACAAGGGACTGGACATAGGCAGCGGCAAGGACCTTTCGGAGTACAGCTTCGGGGGGCGGCAGATACCCTACCAGCTCATAGACATCGTGACGCTCGCCGACGAGTACAGCGTCTACGACTTTCAGAAGGACTTCTATTCGATTTTTGACTCCATGCGGGCAGGGGGCAGGATGCCCTTCATCGTCGGGGGGACGGGCATGTACGTGGATTCCGTCGTGCGCGGCTACGAGCTCGTGGAAGTGCCGGAGAACCCTGCCCTCCGCTCCCGCCTGGAGGCGATGAGCTTGGAGGAACTTGCTGAGGAGCTCCGCCGCATAAAACCCGACCTTCACAACACGAGCGACTTGCAGGAGAAGGAGCGGGCAATCCATGCCATAGAAATCCAGACCTACATGCAGAGCGAGGAATACCGACGGCTCAAGGCGCAGTGCGGGACCGAGGCGGAGCGGCACGGCGTGAAGCCCCTTGTCATCGGGACGACCTTGCCCCGCGAGAAGCTACGCGCCAACATAACGAGGCGGCTTGCCGAGCGGCTGGACGCGGGCATGATAGAGGAAGTGGAGGGCCTGCACCGGCAGGGCTACAGCTGGGAGCGGATGGAGCGGCTTGGATTGGAGTATCGCTTTGTCAGCGAGTACCTGGAGGGGAAGATTCCCAGCCGCGAGGAGCTCTTCTCGCAGCTGGGGCATGCCATACACCGCTTTGCCAAGCGGCAGGAAACTTGGTTCCGGGGGATGGAGCGGAAGGGCGTGGACATCCACTGGCTCCCGGAGCTGGAAGACAAGGATGAGCGCGCCGCTTCCGCCATAGCCCTGATAGAGCGGGAGCTTTGCCCCTAGCCCGCTATGCGGCGTAGCCTTCGAGCATGCCGGTGAGCTGGTTCGAGTGCCGGATGCGGTCGAGTGCGGAATTCTCTATCTGGCGAATCCGCTCCTTCGACAGTTCGAGCTGTGTCCCAATCTGTTCCAGGGTCATCTTCTTGTAGCCACGAAGGCCGAAGTGCAATGTCAGGACCGTCTCCTCCCTCGGCTTCAGGGCCTTGAGCACCAGGTCCAGGTTCCTTTTGAGGAGCTCGTATTCTGCGTCCTTTTCTGGATTGGAGTGCTCGTCCTCGATAAAGTCGATGCGCTCCGTTCCCTCCTCGCCGTCCTTCCCCTGGACTGGGTCGTTCAGGCTGAGCGTCGTAGGGGCGGCACGTTTTTTCTTGAGGCAGCCACTGTTGATTGAACGGCGTATGCATGTGTCTGCATAGGTAATGAGGCGGAATCCCCTTGAGGGATCGAACTTGTCGATGGCCTTTTGGAGGCCCTGGGTTCCCGCGCTGATCAGGTCCTTCAAATCCTCTCCCGTCCATTGGAAT
>CACYDQ010000025.1 GCA_902773215.1 uncultured Spirochaetaceae bacterium
ATGGAGTGCTTGGACGAGACCAGGACCCACATCGATGACATCGCAAAGGAGATATCGGAGGCGACCCAGACCCTTGCGGACGAGGATTCTTCTGTTCTGAACACGAGCAGCTCCATCACGGAGATATCCAAGAACATAGAGCGACTCAACGGGATGATTGAGGACCAGGCTGCCGCCATCACACAGGCGGGAAGCAGCATCGAACAGATGATCGGAAATATCCGCTCGGTCGGCACATCCGTAGACAAGATGTCTGACGAATTCGCAGAACTGAATGACGCGACCGTCGAAGGAGTCAAGAAGAACCAGATAGTCAACGAACTGCTTGAGACAGTGCTGGAGCAGAGCAAGTCGCTTCAGGAGACAAACCAGATTATCTCCTCCATATCGTCCCAGACCAACCTCCTGTCGATGAACGCGATGATTGAGTCCGCCCATGCGGGCGAGGCCGGAAAGGGATTCGCCGTCGTCGCGGAGGAAATCCGCAAGCTCGCAGATACGAGCGCATCCCAGTCCAAGATAATCAGCGAGAACCTCAAGACAATCGCGGAGAACATCGGCAAGGTCGTGGAAAGCTCCAACGCCAGCAAGGCCTCGTTCGAGCTGGTCTCTCAGAAAGCCCACAACACTTCGCAGCTCGTGGACAACATCAAGGGCGCGATGGAAGAGCAGAACGAAGGCAGTAAGCAGGTCATGGATGCCCTGAGCGCAATGAACAGGACATCCGGCGAAGTTCAGTCTTCCAGCAGGGAGATAGAGAACGGGACCAGAGAGATTCTTTCTTCCATCGCAAACCTAAAGGAATCCTCTACCAATATGTCGGACAACTTCAACAAGATTGTCTCCACGACAGATGCGACCCAGGAGGCGACCGCACAGCTGAACCGCTTCACCATAAAGATGGCTGGCGCGGTCAACGAGATATCGATGAAGATAGACGAGTTCAAGGTGTAAGGATACATCAAAAAAAATCAAGCCTGTTCCAGAAGCATCAATTCTGGAACAGGCTTGAAAGAACTTATTGTTATGAATTATTATGTATCGAAACTAGCGCGATGCTCTCGCGCTGGAATCAACGATGTAGCTCTGGGCGGACTTGAACAAGGCGATTGAATCGACGCTCTTCTTGCAAGTCTCGGCCTCACCCTTGGTCTTGTAGGGGCCGACCCTGACGCGGTAGTAGAGTTTGCTGTCCTTGGTGAAAGTGAAGACCTCGCAGGGAAGATCCTTTGAGTCCAGAATCTTCCGCGCCTCATCGGCGTTATCCTTTGTGGAGTATGAGGCGACCTGCACCCAGTAGTGGGGGGCAATGGAAGACGAAGTCTTTGAGGCCGTAGAGCCGGATGAGGTCTTGGCCGTTGCTGAAGCTTTCGTCGTAGCCGAAGCTTTGCTCTCCGTGCTCTGGGCTGCCCCCGTCCCCTTGTCTGCAGCCGGAGCCTTTGCAGTCTGGCCAGATTTCGCGGGTGCGGGCTCCTCCACCTTCTTCTTGTTGCCGGTTTCCTTTATGGCAACCTCGCCCTTCTGGTTCACCGCCGTCACGTTGGAAGATGAAGAATTCGAATTCGTCGTATTATATGAGACAGAAGAGGATGCGGATGACGGAGCCGTGACATCCCCCTTTGCATATACGTTGGCTGTA
Source organism: uncultured Spirochaetaceae bacterium (assembly GCA_902773215.1). Lineage (GTDB taxonomy): Bacteria > Spirochaetota > Spirochaetia > Treponematales > Treponemataceae > Treponema_D. The sequence continues at coordinate 1,640 of CACYDQ010000025.1, forward strand.
TCGGCGATGACCGTAACCTTGTCGGTCTTGACAATGCCATCTTCTGCCACCGGTGTAGAGGTCGTAGAGATGGAAGGCGTATTCGTACCTGAAGCAGAAACAGACCCGCCCACGTTGCTGGCAATCACTCCCCCCTGGGACGCAGACTGGGCGGGAAGGCTCGCCGTATAGATGAGCCCGTTATCTCTCATCGCGATGGCACTGGTATTCGTCCTCGCCCCCGGAGAATATATAACAAGCGCGGCCCCAAGGACGACGAGCAGGAAGATTCCCGCAGACAACGCTATCCACAAAGTCTTTTTCTGTTCCATAACAATTATCCCCTCGGTCGGCAGGAGAAAAGGAAAGAATCTATTTTCCTCTCAAGCTTTTCCTTGCTGCCGGTATTCCATACTCTCTTTATATCGGCAACGGAATTCTTGTATTTAGGGAAAAGATTACCCTGGCTTTTGAAGCGGGCAAGTATCTGCCGGAACGGAAGGCCGTCCCGCGACCTCGCCCTCAGGAGGCGGAGGACAAGGGGCGCGTCCACGTAGAGCAGGGCATCCACCTTATATATAGAAGGAACTTTGTACAGAAGGGTCGCATTGATAAGGCAGTCCCTGCCCGCCCGCCGGTTCTCGTCAAGAAAGGAATCTATCCTCTCGTTCACGCCGGGGTAGACGATTCCTTCCTGCCGGGCGATGAGCTCGGGGTGCCCGAAGATAATCTGACCGACGG
>CACYDQ010000026.1 GCA_902773215.1 uncultured Spirochaetaceae bacterium
ATCCTCGTCCGCAAGGGTCTGGGTCGCCTCCGATATCTCCTTTGCGATGTCATCGATGTGGGTCCTGGTCTCGTCCAAGCACTCCATGACGTTGCTGAAGGTTTCCTTCAAGTTTGTGTTCGCGTCGCCAATGCCCCTTACGGTCTCATGGACGGTGCTTACGAAACTGTTGACCGACTCCTTGACATGCGAAATCTCGTTGTTGTGCCTGATGTAGATTCTCTTGGTCAAATCCTTGTCGCCCGTGTTCAGGTTATCGACGCTTTTCTTTATCTCGTCGAACTTGCCGATGAGGATTTTGATGATGCCCAGTATGCAGACGAGGAGGAGGAATGTGACGACGAGCCCGCCGGCGACGGAGTTGCGCTGCAGGTTCCTCGTGATTTTCAGGGCCTCCTTTTTGGTCACTCCTGCGACCATGGTCCAGGGCTTGTTTGCGAGGGTGCAGGGCTTCTTGATGATGATGTAGTCGTCCGGGTTGATGCTGCGCTGTGCCCCTGCCTCTCCTGTTTGCGAGCCGAGCAGATCCTCGCCCGCCCGCAAGGTGCCGGTATCGTCATATATCGAGATGAGGCCTGTCGTGTAGAAGGTCTTGGCCAGCTGGGTTATGGGTTCCAGCTCTAGGAAGCCCACCATGCCCCCGTGCACGTACGCGCCGGTCTGGGTGTCTGTGAAATCCGACTTGACGAACAGCGGCATGTTGAAGCCTCCGGCGTTGGACTGTCTGGGCGACTCCAGCCAGACATCCACGTCCGAGCCCCTGTGCCGGATCCAGTATTCCTTGTTGAGTATTCCGACCGTAGAGATGCCACCCTTTGTGTTGTAAGTCTCCGGCCCCCCGTCCTTTGCCCCGGTCGCATCGTCCCAGAACACCATGACATATTCAAAGCCGTCGGGCTTGTGTTTTTCCTTTATTTCCCTCTTAATATGATCCCGATTATCCGTGAAGCCTACGACGGAATTTTGGAACACCTTGAGGGCTTCCACCTTGCCCGCGAACCATGACTCCGCGTTGTTGACGGCCATATCCAGAATGCTTTCAATTGACTGGGTATAGATGCTTTGGACGGGCTTTTGGGTCAGCGTCGTCGTTATGATAAGAAAGACTGCGATGAGTACGACAATCTCTGCAAATGCGAGTGCCCCATACTTGGACAGCAGGGTCTCATTACGTTTTTTCATAAAGGCCTCCGAAACTTACGGAAAAATAAGATATATATCTATTTTACCACGGAATCGGTTTTTGGGCAAATTGTTTTGTTACGGGAGGCTGCTTACCAGTCTTTCTTGAAGAGCCAGCTGTACTGCTCGTCCAGGTTGCGGAAGCTGCTTATGTCAAAGATTGCCGTGCAGGGCGGTTCGTTGAAGGGAGTCGTCCGGGCGATGAACTGGTTCGCATCCTTCATCTTGAGCAGCAGCTGGAGCACGTCGCCGTCAAAGAAGCTCGCCTTTTCGTCAGTGGAAAGCGTCCATTCCTCCGTGCGTGCCTTGCTGTCGTCTATCCGGTAGGTGACCAGACAGCGGCCATGGTTCAGGAATTCCTTCCAGTTGATGTATATCTCGGGCCTCGTACCCTGCTTCTTACGGATAATCAGCGAGACGTTGTCGGAGTAGTCGTTCACCTTCTCCTGAGCGTTGAATACCAGGTAGAGGGTCTGCTTGTCGTCCATCGGATCGACTTTGACCGAGGTAAAGGGGCCTGACAGGAATACTTCGGAGGGAACCTTGGAGGCATCGTCCTCCGTCAAAAGATCTTCGCCCTGTTCCTGACTGTCCGCCGCCATCTTTGCGTCGTCGTCCCCCGCATCGAACGCGAAGAGGATGTCCGGCTCCTGGAGTGCGGCGACCGAGCCGTTGTATTGTATGGTCCGCTTGCTTCTCAGGAGGGGACGGCTGTACTTTATCTCGTCCCCGCCGTCCTCATAATATGAGTCCTTCTGCACCCAGTTGCCGTTTCCGTCATAGACGTACTTGTAGATATAGCTTGATCCGCTGGAAGTTTCTTTTTCCACGTCGGCGTTCTTGTTCATTGCGAAGCTTTCCGTCCGTATCTTCTTGTTGTTGACGTAGTAGGATCTGGTCCTCTTGCCCGCCGTGGCCTTTTCAAGCGTGATGGAGGCGAGCACGTCGTCCTCGTAGAAGTAATAGTAGACGGTTCCCTCTTTGACGGGACCGGTCTTTGCGTCCTGCCTGAGGTCGCCCTTGTAGGGGTAGCCCGTCGTCTTCTTGGTGCGGATGATTTTGCCGGACTTATCGTAGCTGTATTCGAACGACTGCCACTCATCCCCTTCTTTCTCTACGATGAAGGATGTGCTTTTGTATTCCTCCCCGCCGTTCAGGGATGTGTAGACATCGTAGGAGCTGAAGTCCCCGCTATATTTCCAGCGGCGGCTTATGAGCCCCGCCTTGCTCTTGCGCGTGTAGCTGGAGGCGAGTCCGTCCGCCGTGTAGCTGGACTTCTCGTAGAGGTAGGGGTTCCCCGCATCGTTGTAGGCAATGGCGGCGAAGCTGCCTGAGTTCCAGTCGTAGGTACGGACTGTCTTTCGGCCCGTTGACTCCTCGAAGAGCTTCCCGTTCCTGTCCGTCAGGGTGTAGACCGTCTCCTCGATGAGGAGGGGCTTGCTCCGCACATCGGAGAACATATCGGCGACGGTGGCCTGCGTGTCAAAAGCGTTCAGCGGCAACAGGGGAAGGGTCGCGACGGCTGCGAGCAGGAGGGGGGAAATTCGTTTCATAGCGTCTCCGGGCTTGTTTGCCTAGCGGTCAATTCCGATGGAGGAGACCGCAATCTCCTTGGAATAGGAGAGGGGAACCTCGGCGTAGTCCAGTCCGGGGAAGCTGATTCCGCTCTCGACGGAGATAACCGGATTGGAGCCCTTCTTGTTCAGGATGGAGACGATCATCGCGCCTGCCTGAAGGGTGTTCACGGATGCTGTCATGGGAACCATCTCGTTCTCTGAGGAGATGCTGTTGCCGCTCGTCGGCCTGACGTTGGCGAGCCGTGAGCCGGAACTTGTCTGGAGGGCGCAGTTCTTTATGACCATGTTCCAGGGCGCGCTGCCGGAGTTCTTGACGTTCAGGTCCATTGTCACGTCCAGGTTCAGATCAATGCCGTCGAATGCGTTTGCAGGGAGCTGCTGGCCGGACAGAATCGACGTCGCCAGCTGGGTTGCCCGCACGGAACTGACCCCGCTGCTCATCAGTGAGCTGGAGAGGGCTGCCATTGTGGGCAGCTTGAGCTTGACGTTGGAGACCGAGAATGACGGCTTGAAGACCGGCACGTCAAAATCCTTTGCGAAGGGGATGGAGAAGCTCTGGATGTCCAGGCCGGTCACCGCGCTCAGATCCAGGGCCGCGGTTCCGTTGACCGAGAAGGGGAGGGAAGTCTTGCCGCTCGCGGACTTGGCGAAATTCAGGATGGTCGTGTAGGGGACCTTGAAGTTCAGCGAGTTGGAGTTCTTGCCGCCCGCCTCAATCGTTACGCCGTTGTCGGCATTGACCGAGGTGAACTTCTCGTTCTTGTTGTAAAGGATGTCGGCGGCAACGCTCTTGAGCGAGATGCCGATGGGGTAGGGGTTTGTTACTGCGTAGTCACATTTGAAGGTGATGCCCTCCAAATCGAGGGACTTTATGCCCACCTTCTCCATGGAAAGCTCGGGCTTGCCGAACACGTTGTTCATTGTCTGGCAGGAAAATGCTATCACAAGCAGGGCGGCGGAGGCCGCAATCGCGAATATTTTAGATTTCTTCATATTAAAATGATATCACGGCGGCTATGACAGGTCAAGGGCTTGCGCCCCTAGGAACCCCAGATGCCTCTCCAGCTGTTATTAAAGGGAACGGATGGGAACACTCTGCGGGAAATGCCAGCGTAGCGTCAAGGCTATACGTTCCCGTGGTCAATAGCTGTGGCTTGATTTCGGCTCCGAGACGGTGTAGACTAAAGGCATGAGATTCCCAGAGCATATTGCCCCCGGTCAGGTTATCGGGGTGACAGCCCCCTCCTTCGGGGCGTCGACAGAACCGTACATCAGTCGCTTTGACTTCGCAATAAAGAAGTTCTCGGAGGCGGGCTACCGGATAAAGGCGGGAGCGACCTGCCACATGAGCGACGGCCTTGGCATAAGTACCAGCCCGGAGCGGGCGGCGCGGGAGCTGGAGGAATTCTATCTGGACGACGGCGTACAGGCAATTATCTCCTGCGGGGGTGGCGAGATGATGTGCGAGACTGTCGGCCACATCGACTTCCGCAAGCTGCGGAAGGCCCACCCCAAGTGGTTCATGGGCTACTCTGACAACACCAACTTCATCTTTCCGATGGCGACGATAGCGGGAGTGGCGGGCATTTACGGGCCGACCTTCACCGGCTTCGGGAAGCCCTGGGAACAGGCAGAGACCGATGCGCTCGCCCTGCTGGAAGGCAAGGCCCGCTCGCTCCGGGGCTACCTGCGGTTCCAAAGCCCGGAGGCGGACTACGAGGCTGCGGCGAAGGACCCCTTCTCTCCCTATGTGCTGGACACGGAGAAGAAGCTCAGGTCATTCGTCCCCCGGGACGGCAGCCTTGTTCTGGCGGACAAGGAAGAGGAGATTGCCGCCTCGGGCATCCTGCTCGGAGGCTGCCTGGATGTGCTCGCCAATTTGTGCGGGACCCGGCTGGATACTATGAAGGAATTTAACAGGGCGAACGGGGCGGTCGCATGGGTGCTTGAGTCTTGTGACGGCAATCCGATGGAAATACGGCGGCAGGTCTGGCACCTGGAGCAGGCCGGCTGGTTTGACAATGCGAGCGTTTTTGTCATCGGCCGTCCCCTCTCCTCCTGGCAGCGGTCGATGATGGGCGTGGATCAGTATAATGCCGTCACGGACATACTTGCCCGTCACGGGGTTCCGGTTATCATGGACGCTGACGTGGGCCACATCAGCCCCGCCGTCCATCTCGTCATCGGTGCACAGACGCGGGTCTCCGCCAAGGGGGACGGGCTGGAATTTGCGTGGTGAGAGCCCCCTTGTGCAATCGGCGGCAAAGGGCTATAATCGGGAAGATTATGCTGAAAAGGCCTCTCCTGCTTCTTATCGTGATGCTCCTCGCCCTGTCCCCCGCCTCGGCAAAGAAACGCAAGGCGGAGAAAGCGCAGGATGCGGAGGAAATCTCTTCGCAGCAGGAACCGTCTTCCGGGGAAGAGTCTGCCTCCGTCGGAACGAACCCGGCAGGGGAGGGAACGTACTTGGTGGAAGAGGAGCCTTCTTCCGACGAGAGCAGTTCCAGCGGGGAGAAAGGCCGCACAAAATTCTGGTTGCGCAATGAGACTCCCGAGAAGGCAGGGAAGGTCAACTGGATTACCGGCCTGACATCTCCCTTTGCCCACCCTCTTGTTATTGGCGCATACAACCGCTTTGTCCTCAGGAGCGACTGGGCCTTGGTTGAATGGGAGGATGTGAACCACTACCGGAAGATGAAGTTTGACCGCGACTGGTACTGGACAAACTTCGTCCTGCATCCCTATCAGGGAAACCTCGCCTATATGGGTGCACGTAACTCCAACTTCAATGCTCTCGGCGCGTTTGCTATGTCTACCATCAGCTCGACGATATGGGAGAACTTCTTTGAGAAGAACGCCCCGTCCATAAACGACATGGTCTATACGACGATCGGCGCTTTCTCCATGGGAGAGATGCTCTACCGTCTGTCCATCTCTGCTTCTGATGTGTGGGCACCGCTCGGTTACCTCTTTAACCCGATGCGCCTGTACACGGACTTCACGACCGGGCACAAGCCGCAGGGCCTGCACGGTGCGATTTACCGCCTGTCCTTCAGCCCCTACTTCTCCGCAGGCTTGGGCATAACTTACTACGGTGACGGATACGCCAATGACATAAAGAGCCGTCCCATTTCTGCCGGTTCTCTCATGGAGATGTATCCCGGTTTGGTTGGGCTGGATGCCTACGTGGAGTACAACGATCCCTACGGGCACGAGAGCAACACTCCCTACAGCCAGTTCGAGATGAGCTTCGGCGGTGGTATGGGTGTCTCCTCCGGGCAGGGCTTTAAGGAGGACGAGCGCAAGAAGGGATACGACATCCACCTGTTCAGCAACGGTATCATTTTCTCGCGGACGATTCCAGAGGAGAAGGAGACCGACACGACGATCGGCATGTCGATGAACTACGATTTCATGTGGAAAAACTTCTACGAGTTCACGGCCCTCGCCCCCGGCTTTGTCTTCAAGCAGAGGCGCAGGCTCTCGTCCACGACGCTGGAGTACCAGACACACCTGGGGCTGAACCTGCTCGGCACGAGCGATATGTTCTTTATCCGCCGTCACCTCTACGAAGGGGAGGAGCTCCGTTCCTACTCCTATACAGCGGGCCTGGAGTTCGTCGGTATGTTCAAGAGCCGTTGGGATAACGGGGACGTACTGGACTTTACCCTGCACAGCTACCTTTGTTATGACCTTCCGGACGTGGACGTGGACTACGAGCCGAGGGGCATAGAGCTCATAAATCATGCCCAGCTGTCGTATGAGCTCCCCTTGAGCAATTTCATCTCGCTTGGTTTCAAGAACGAGCTGTTTGCCAAGAACTCCTGGTATCAGAACTACCCCCACGCCGATGCGTTCTCCTACACGGCGGGCCTTTATGTCCGCCTGAATTTCAAGAAATAATCTCCTAGCTGGGTTTTCCTACCCATTTCTTTATCTTGCTCTTGGTGAACTTTCCGGCGAGGATGGCTTCCTTTATTTTGCCACTGTCAACGAGCCAGGGATCCTCCTGTTCCCGGAGGGCCTCAAGGAGCTTGTGCCAGTTGAACAGCCTCACGTTCTCCTTTTCGCTTTCCGCGTAGCCTTCGTCCTCGTTATACAGCTCCCAGAGAATTTCGGCCGCGAATCCGTCCCTCTCGTCAAATCCTGCCGTGTAGGGGTAGATTGCCCCGGAGGGCCTCGGGCTGCCCGGCAGGTAGGCGAGGACGGCGGCGGGGCGGTTCTTTCTGAACTCCAGCAGGACTGCCTCTCCGCCGGACGGATGGAATTCCCGGCTCTCGCCGAAGTCCGGGGAAACGATGAGGCGGATTTCGCCGCCCGCACCGGCAGCCGGAAGCTCCATGCGGAAGTAGTCGGCGGGCAGCACGGCCGCGTCGCAGAGGTCTTCGCTGACGGGGGAGGAGCAGGCGACTAAGAGGAGCGCGGACAGGGCAGCCACGAGCAAGGCCACGACCGAGAGGGCCGCAGCGACCAAAGCCGGGATGACCGGCACGGGAAAGAAACCGGGTGTGTTCCGGTCAGTGTAATGTATCTTCATACAAATACTATCTGCCACAGGGTACCAAAAAACATAACTTCGTGAGTTTTTTTTGTTTGCTTGTCCATTACTTGCTTTTTTCAGGCAAAGTGCTATTATCTTGCTACGATGAGACGCATCATTGCCTTTATCCGCCGTGAGACGGTTTTCTGCATAGCGGCCTTGTGCGC
>CACYDQ010000027.1 GCA_902773215.1 uncultured Spirochaetaceae bacterium
AAACTCATCCAGGTCGTAGCGGGATCCCGTCAGGTCGGGAAAACCACGATAATAACCCAGTTTTTGGAAAAGTATGAGTATACCCGTATATACGAGACGGCGGATGCCATAAGCGGGGATGCTTCCAGCTGGCTGGAACAGGTCTGGAACACAGCCCGGCTCCGGCTGAAAGCGGGGGCGCAAGAGGTTCTGCTCGTCATTGACGAGATTCAGAAAATCCCGGATTGGAGCGAAACTGTAAAGAAACTCTGGGACGAAGACAGTCGCTTGAAGCACAACATAAAGCTTGTGCTGAGCGGTTCATCCAGGCTTCTCATACAGCAGGGGCTGACAGAATCCCTGACAGGACGCTTCGAGCTGATTCAGGTGCCACACTGGTCCTTTGCGGAAATGCGGGAGGCATTCGGCTTTACTCTCGACGAATACGTCTATTTCGGGGGCTATCCCGGAAGCGCGTCCCTGATTCAGGACGAGGACCGCTGGGCCAGCTACCTGCGGGATTCGATTATAGAGACAAGCATATCAAAGGACATCCTCATGCTGACGACAATCAGCAAGCCGGCCCTGCTGAGGCAGCTCTTTGTCCTGGGATCGCAATATTCCGGCCAGATCCTGCCGTTCAACAAGATGCTCGGAAACTTAATCGATGCCGGGAACACCGTGACGCTCTCCCATTACCTAAACCTGCTGGACCAGACCAAACTCCTCGGCGGACTGCAGAAGTATTCCGGGAGCGAGCAGCGTTCCCGCGCCTCCAGCCCCAAGCTACAGGTCTACAACAATGCCCTCATGTCCGCAAGCCTGAACAGGAGCTTTCAGGATGCCAGGGCGACCCCCGATGCATGGGGACGATTCGTGGAGTCCTGCGTGGGCCAGCATCTGATAAACAACGCCCCTGCCAGTGGCTACAAGCTCTTCTACTGGCGGGACGGGAACGACGAGGTCGATTTCGTCATCTCAAAGGGGGAGGCCGTGTGCGGCATAGAAGTGAAGAGCGGTTCCCACACAAGGGGCAGGGGCATGGATGCCTTTAAGAGGATGTACCCCGACGCAAAGCTGTACGTCGTCTCGGCTCAGGAACTTGCGGGCTCCTCCTGCATAGGTCTTGAGGAATTCCTGGGAATGAGGCCGGACATACTGCTGAGCTAGGCAACTCATCAGGATGATTCCTAATCCCCCGCCTTGCCTTTTCTGCCTTTTTGGGGTAGAGTAAGGGCATGAACATGGAAGCATTCGTACTGGGCTGCGGGGGCATGATGCCGTTGCCGTACCGTCACCTGACCTCCGTCCTGCTCAGGCGGGAAGGGGACCTTTTCCTCTTTGACGGAGGGGAGGGAACCCAGGTTTCCCTCAGACGGCTGAACCTCAAATGGAAGAAAATCAACGCGATATTCGTTTCCCACACCCATGCCGACCATGTGACGGGCCTGCCGGGCATCCTGATGCTCTCCGCCCAAGTGGAACGGACTGAGCCGCTCTACATCTACGGGCCGCCCAAAATCGCCGAATACATAGAGACCAGCCGCAGGGTGCTGGACATGTACATAAACTATCCGATTGTCGTCAACGAGATAACCGCCCCCTGCACGGTCTACGGGGGCGAGGACTTCTACGTCCGCGCCTTTCCCCTGTCGCACACCAAGACCTGCGTCGGCTACACGCTGGAAGAATTGGACAGGCCGGGAGAGTTCGACCCGGAGGCGGCGACCAGGCTCAAGGTACCGAGAGGTCCCCTCTGGGGCAAGCTGCAGCACGGCGAGAAGGTGCTGAACGCCGACGGTGAGGAAATTCTTCCGAATCAGGTAGTCGGCGGAGCGAGGCCGGGGCGGAAGTTCAGCTTCGTAACGGACACTCAGTACCTGCCGTCCATCGCCAAAGAAGTGCAGGGGTCCGACCTCCTTATCTGCGAGGGGATGTTCGCGGACGAGCTTGCCGACCAGGCCAAGGAAAAGAAGCACATGACCGCGCGTCAGGCGGCGACGATTGCCCGCGATGCCGCCGTCCGCCGCATGGCGATGATACACTACAGTCCCCGCTACACCGACCGGGAGCTGGACAAGTTGCTGGAGGAGGCGAGGACGGTCTACCCCCAGGCAGAGCTGTCCCGCGACCGCATGCACTTCGACATTCCCTACAGGAATGAGTGATATAATAGAAGAAAAAAGCTGTTCCGGCGTGCGGGTCAGTTCCCTCTCCAAGGCATACGGGACCGGTGACCGTCTTGTCCGGGCCCTGGACGGCGTGGACTTTGAGGCGGGGCCGGGACAGGTGACTGTCCTGCTGGGTCCGAACGGGGCAGGCAAGTCCACCCTGTTGTCATGCATCGCGGGGGTCACCCTGCCCACGTCCGGGGCAATCCGTGTCTGCGGGGAAAGTGAGCCTGACAGAATCAGGTCCCTGGTCGGCTATTCCGGCGAAACCGGGAGACTGGACGGGGAAATGACAGTTGCGGAGGCCCTTTTCTTTGAGGCCGGCCTGCACGGTTCCGGCAGGGAGCAGGTCAGCCGCGCCGTCAGGCTGACAGGGATTCAGGACGTGCTCGGGAAAAAGTGCCGGACGCTCTCCAAGGGCTATGCCCAGCGGGTCAGCCTGGCGAAAGCTCTGAGCTTTGATCCCCCGGTACTCGTGCTGGACGAGTTCACGGACGGGCTGGATCCCGCCCAGACGGTTGCCATCCGCCATGCCATCAAGGAGCTTGCGGAGAAGAAAACGGTCATCGTCTCCACCCACAGCATGGGTGAGGCCGGGGAACTGGGCGGACTTGTCCACGTAATGGCGCATGGTCACATCGTGGCAAGGGGGCCGGACGATGAAATCATCCGGCTAAGCGGAAAAAAAACGCTGGAGGAGGCATTTATTGGCCTTACCGCCGTGGAAATTTAAATTTTTCCTTGACCGAGTATAGAAAAACATTCGATAATAGTATATAATGCCTTGGCAATGGTGCTGGGCATGTAATGTCGCAGTGTGCGCTGGAGGAATGGTGACAGTTCATTTCTGGGGTGTAAGGGGCTCGCTTCCGACTCCTTTGACACCAGAACAGATTCAATCTAAGATAATTGCTGCCGTGGAGCGGATTACGCCCAAGGACATAGAGTCCCAGGACGCGCGCACCCGCTTCCTTGCCATGCTGCCCGAATGGCTGTTCGGCACGGTCGGCGGTAATTCCCCCTGCGTGGAGCTGACGTCCTCCTCAGGCACTAAATTCATCTTGGACGCTGGATCGGGGCTGAGGGAGCTGTCCGTCCATGGGGAGCCGCCTAAGGATTTCCACTATTACCTTTTCATGTCCCACTTCCACTGGGATCACATACAGGGCATTCCCTTCTGGGGGGCAGGATTCAACCCCAAGGCGACCATCGAGGTCTATTCTGCCTTCCCCGATGCGGAGAAGGTTCTGAGCAGGCAGAATGATTTGCCCTATTTCCCGGAGAATTGCCGCTGGAACAGGATAAAGAGCCGTTTCCGCTTTCACCAGCTCAAGAATATGGAGACTATCTTCATCGGAACGACCAAGATAACGATGAAGAAGATGCGGCATCCCGGCAATTCCTACTCCTACATATTCGAAGAGAACGGCAAGAAATTCGTCTACGCGACGGACGTGGAGTTGCTTGATGCTGACCTGAATACCAAGGACGAGAGGAACGACATCTTTAAGGATGCGGATGTTGTCATCATGGACAGCCAGTACAACATAGACGATGCGGAGGCCAAGAAGAACTGGGGCCACAACGTCTACTACCGGGCGGTTGACTTCGCTACGACATACAACACAAAGAGGCTCTTCCTCTTCCACCATGAGCCGACCTACAGCGACCAGCAGATTTATGCAATGTTGCAGGCCGCCCGCTGGTATGCGGAGTCCTCTGAGAATTCCAAGCTTCAGATAGAGATAGCCATAGAAGGTCAGGACGTGGAGCTTTAATGGGAAAGAAAGCCGGTCCGAAGAAAAAGAGGCACGTTTTACTGGTCGTATTCCTGACCCTGCTTGTGCTCGTCTTGCTTGCAGGAATTGCAGGTGTTCTTGCGGTTCGCTATGCCCTTAGCCCCGTCTCGGATGACAAAGAGAGCGCAACATCTTATGAGCTTCACGTTCCCAACGGCATGACCGTCATGGAGGCCGCGGCAAAGCTGGAGGAAGAGGGGATAATTAAATCCCGTTACTTCCTCTATGCAGCCGCCCGTTACAGAGTCTTCCACCGAGAACAGCCCTTCAACCTGAAGAGCGGGGCGTACAAGCTGGACTCCTCCATGCCTCTCGCAGAAATTTACGATCTGCTCCAGACAGGCTCGCCGGAGAACATAAAGGTCGTCGTTCCGGAAGGGTTGACGGTTACGAAGACTGCTGCCATAGTCGCCGCGGAAGGGCTGTGCACGGAAGATGAATTCATCATGGCCTGTCACTCCGAGCAGCTTATATCCAAGTACGACTTTGCCTCCAGCACGCTGGAAGGCTACCTGTTCCCCGACACATACTTCTTCACCGAAGGGATGGATGTCCAGAGCATAATAGAAAAGTTCCTGGACAATTTCGTTGAGAAAGCGGGAAGCATCCCGGCCCTCAAGGGAATAACGCCCGCGAAGCTGAACGAGCGGGTCATCCTTGCCTCAATCGTCGAGCGTGAGTACCAGGTGGCGGACGAGGCCCCGCTCATAGCGAGCGTATTCCAGAACAGGATTGATAACGGAATAGGCCTCTATTCCTGTGCTACGATTGAGTACATCCTGACGGAGATTGAAGGACGGCCACATCCGGACAGGATAACCTACGAGGACTTGAAAATCGACAGCCCCTACAACACCTACAAATGGGCCGCCCTGCCGCCGACCCCGATATGCAGTCCCGGCCTCGTTGCCCTCAAGGCCGCTGCAAATCCTCCGAAGACCGACTACTATTACTTTGTCCTGACGAACCCCTCTGAGGGAAGCCATACTTTCAGCAAGAGCTTCAAGGGGCACATAGAGGCGGAGAACCTCTACACCAAGCCATCAAAGAGATGATCGGCCGCATAACAAGAGAATCCCTTGACGAGGTTACAAGCAGGACCGATATTGTGAGCGTGGTCGGCGAGTACGTGGTCCTGACCCAGCGGGGGAACGACTGGTGGGGGTGCTGCCCTTTTCACAACGAGAAGACCCCCTCGTTCAAGGTTGACCAGGAGCGCAAGCTTTACTATTGCTTCGGATGCCATAAGGGCGGCAATGCAATCAAATTCGTGCAGGAAATGGAGAAGCTTGACTTCCCCGATGCGGTGGAACGCTTGGCAAAGAAAGCCGGTGTCACGCTTGTCTATGAGGACGGAGCCCCGGGCTTCAAGCCGGATGACTCCAGGCGCAAGCTCAGGGAAGAATACATTGAGCTGTACACCCGGGTATCAACTTCCTTCCATTATATGCTCATGGAAACGGAGGCGGGACGCTTCGCCCTGGACTACATCCGCAAGAGGGGCTTGTCGGACGAGACGCTGGAGAAATTCAAGCTCGGCTACAGTCCCGCCGACAGGCACTGGCTCTACGCCTTTCTCAAGAAGAAGAACTACAGCGAGGAATTCTTGGACGGGTCAGGGCTTTTCAGCAAGAAATACAAGGGTTATGCCTTCTTCTCGGACCGACTGATGTTCCCGATTTTCAACCGGGACGGCAAGGTCGTCGCGATGGGGGGAAGATTCCTGCGGGGAGACGCGGACAAATCCCCCAAGTACCTGAACTCGGGCGATCTCATTCAGTACAAGAAAGGGGAGACCCTCTACGCGTTTAACTTCGCCAAGGATGAAATCCGGAAGAACAAGCGGGTCATTTTCTGCGAGGGCTACATGGACTGCATCGCCTACCACCAGTGCGGCATATGCTATACGGTCGCCCCTCTGGGGACAGCCCTTACGCCTGAGCAGGTCAAGATAATCAAGCCCTTCGTGACGACGGTGCTTCTTTCGTTCGATAGTGACGGGGCAGGGCAGCAGGCCACAAAGAAGGCCATTTACATGTGCCGTGCCCAGGATTTGGAGGTGAAGGTCATCCGGCTTTCCGGGGGCAAGGATCCTGCAGAAATCATGTTGAAATTCGGTGAAAAAGTCTTGACGGATGACGTGAACTCCGCTATATTAGACTGTGATTTTCTGTTGTTCAAACTACAGGAGCTTTACCCGAAGACCAATCCCGAGAACAAGGCCCGGGCTTCTATGGAATTCTTCGAGTATGTGGATGCCCTGCAGTCGAACGTCAGAAAAGAGGAGAGCCTCAAGCTTTTCAGCCAGGCTTTTGAGATTGAACTGGAGGCTCTTAGAAGAGATTACAGCGACAGAAGCCGTCTTTCCAGGCAGTTCGGGAAGGCCGTTAAAGGGCAGGAGCCGGAGCAGGCAGTTACGGGAGTCAGATTCTCTGCGGAACTGCAGGCCGT